>NZ_JBJGZB010000003.1:0-234934 GCF_054050295.1 Geodermatophilus sp. SYSU D01045 | reverse complement strand
CGCGGCGGCGCAACCACTACAACCCCCCCCCCCCCCGGCCCCGGCCCCCCCCCCCCCCCCCCCCCCCCGCCGCCCCCCCCCCCCCCCCCCCCCCCCCCCCCCCCCCCCCCGCCAGGTGCGCGGTGGCGTAGCGCCGGCACGCGTCGGGGGCGTGCCGGGCCTCGGCCAGGGCCCGGGTGGCCTGGTCCAGCAGCTGGCCCGCGGCCGCCGGGAGCGGCGGGGGCAGGGGCAGCTGCTGGGCCATGGCGTGCGCGGCGCCCATCAGTCGTGCACCCGCACGAGCGACCAGCGGTTGTCCGCGGCGTCCCAGCACAGGTCGTAGACACCGGCGAAGCTCATCCGCGAGCGGCCGGCCCGCAGCGCCTCGACCCGGAACACCTCCCGGGGGGCGACGAGGTCGGCCGAGGCGCCGCCGGTGGTGCCGGCGGCCCGCTGCCACCACGGCGCGGTCTCGACCCACGAGTCGAGCAGCTCGCCGACGACGTAGCGGCCCTGCCCGCGCCAGAACTGCGCCGGCCCGAGCGGACCGCGCTCGACCTGCACCTCCTCGCCGGCCCGCTCGCCGACGTCACCCAGCACCCGGCTCATGCCCGTCTCCCCACCCCGTGCCGCCTGACGGCCTGCCCACCGCCCGGGCGGGGAAGGTCCCGGGACGGTGGCCGACCTGTTCGAACGTGTGTTCGAACACCTCGAGTAGACCCGACCGCGCCGGTCCCGTCAAGCCGGACGCGCGGCCCCGTCCTCCCGGGAGGAACCCCTCCCACCCGCGTGCCGGACGGTACGGCGGGGGTCCGACAGCGGTGGCAGGATCAGCGCATGAGCCGACCCGTCCACCCCCGGGTGGCCGCGATCGCCGACCTGCTCGCCGGGGCCGGCGCCACCGGGCGGGTCCACGAGCTCGCCGACGGCGCGCACACCGCCGCCGCGGCCGCCGCACAGCTCGGCGTCCCGGTCGGGGCCATCGCCAACAGCCTGGTGTTCGACGTCGGCGGGCAGCCGCTGCTCGTGCTGACCAGCGGCGCGCACCGGGTCGACGTCGCGCGGGTGGCCGCCCTGCTGGGCGTGCCCCGCGTCGAGCGCGCCTCGGCCGCCTTCGTCCGCGAGCACACCGGCCAGCCGATCGGCGGGGTCGCCCCGGTCGGGCACCCGGCGCCGATCGGCACGCTCGTCGACGTCGAGCTGGCCCGGTACGACCGCGTCTGGGCCGCCGCCGGCCACCCGTCGGCCGTCTTCCCCACCAGCTACGACGAGCTGCTGCGACTGACCGCCGGCACCCCCGCCGAGGTCGGGAGCGGCCCGACCGCCGACGGTCCGGCCGCCGCTCCCCACCCCGCCGCGGTGGGCCCGTGACCGAGGAGAACCCCGTGACCGGCACGACACCCGCGACGCGGGTGACCGCACTGCCCGCAGGCTGGCTGCGCGAGCACATGCACGAGGCGCTCGCCATCTACGGCGAGGCGATGGGCTACGACGCCTCGGTGGTCGCCGGCCGCTACGGCTACGCCGTCCAGCACACCGAGCGCCCCGGCTTCCGCGCGGTCGGCGCCTTCGCCGCGACCCCGGACGGCGAGCAGCTGGTCGGCTTCGGCTACGGCTACCTCGTCGCCCCCGGCCAGTGGTGGCACGACCAGGTGCGCGCGGCGCTGGACCGGCGCACCGCCAAGCGCTGGCTGCCCGGCGCCTTCGAGGTGTGCGAGCTGCACGTGCACCCCGACGCGCAGAGCCGCGGGCTGGGCCGGCGGCTGCTGCACGCGCTGGTGGAGGGTGTGGACGCGCCGACCGCGCTGCTGTCCACCCCCGACGCCGACACCAAGGCGTTCCGGCTGTACCACGCCGACGGGTTCGTCGACCTCGCCCGCGGCCACCACTTCCCCGGGGACGCCCGGCCCTTCGCCATCCTCGGCGCCCGGCTGCCGCTGCGGCCGGTCCCCGGCTCCTGAGCGTGCGGGAGCCGGACCGGGCCGTCGACGCCGTGGTCGTCGGCGCCGGCCACAACGGCCTGGTCGCCGCCTGCTACCTGGCGCGCGCCGGGCTCCGCGTCGAGGTGGTCGAGCGCGACGACGTCCTCGGCGGGGCGGTGTCCACCGTGGAGCGCTGGCCGGGGGTCCGGGTGGACCGCGGCTCCAGCGCGCACGTGATCGTCCGGCACAGCGGGGTCGTCGAGGAGCTCGGCCTCGCCGCCCACGGCCTGCGCTACGTGGACTGCGACCCCTGGGGCTTCGCGCCCGCCCCGGCGCCCGGCGCCCCCGGCCCGGACGGCCGCCCGCTGGTCTTCTCCGTCGACCTCGACGCCACCTGCGCCTCGATCGCCGCCGCCTGCGGGGACGCCGACGCCGAGGCCTACCGCCGGTTCGTCGGCGTCTGGGGCCCGCGCAGCCGCGCCGTCGTCGACTCCTTCGGCCGCCGGCCCACCCCGCTGGGCCTGGCCCGGGCGTTCTGGCCGCTGGGCGCCCCCACCGGCGACGCCCCGCGCACCCCCGGCGGCGACCTCGCCGCCGACTTCCTCGGCTCCGGCGACGCGCTGCTGGACCGCTGGTTCACCAGCGAGCGGCTCAAGGCGGCGCTGGCCTGGTTCGGCGCGCAGTCCGGCCCGCCGATGAGCGAGCCGGGCACCGCGGCGATGGTCGCCTGGGTGGCGCTGCTGCACGACACCCCGCCGGGCCACCCGGTGGGCGGCTCCGGCGGGCTCACCCAGGCGCTCCGCCGCCGGCTGGAGTCCGACGGCGGCCGCGTCGTCCTCGGCGAGGGCGCCGCGCGGCTGCTCGTCGAGGACGGCCGCGTGACCGGCGTCGAGACCGTGTCCGGACGGCGGGTGTCCGCGCCGGTCGTCGTCGCCGCCTGCCACGTGCTGGCCACCCGCGACCTCGCCGGGGAGCACGCCCCGCCTGCCCTCGCGGACGCCGCCCCGCCGGTGGGCAACGGCTTCGGCCTGGTGCTGCGCTGCCTCACCGACGCGCTGCCGGCCTACCCCGGCGTCGACCCGGCCGTGTCGGCGCAGGGCCTGCAGCTGCTGTGCACCGACCGCGCCCAGCTGGCCGCCGCGCACGGCGACTGGCTGGGCGGCCGGCTGCCCCGCGAGCCGGTGCCGCTGGCGATGTCCTTCTCCGCCAGCGACGACACCCTCGCCCCGCCCGGGCGGCACGTGGTCACCGTGTGGGGCCAGTGGTACCCCTACGCCCTCGCCGACGGCGGCGACTGGGACGCCCTCGCCGCGGCCGAGGCGCAGCGGCTGGTGGCCGCCGTCGACCGGTACGCCCCCGGCTTCGCCGCCTCGGTGCGGGACGTGTACGTCCAGACACCGGTGCTGCTGGAACGCGAGCTGTCGCTGCTGCGTGGCAACGTCATGCACGTGGAGATGGGCCTGGCCAGCATGTTCTCGCTGCGCCCGACGCCGGCGCTGGCCGGCTACCGGGTGCCGGGGCTGGCCGGGCTGTACCTGGCCGGCGCCTCCACCCACCCCGGCGGCGGGGTGTCGGGCAACTCCGGCCGGACGGCGGCCCGGGTGGTCCTCGCCGACCGCCGGCCGCTCGCCCGCGCCCGCGCGGCGGCCGGGCGGCTCGCGCGGACGGCCCGGTGAGCGCCGCGACGGCGGCCGTCCGGCGGGCCCCGGCACCCGCCCGGCTGCCGCTGGCGCTGGCCGTGCTGCTGGTGGTGGCCGCGGTCGCCTACCCGCTCACCGACGGCGCCGCCCGCGACGCGGTGTCCTGGACGATCGTGCTGCTCGGCTCGGCGGTGTCGGTGGCCTCGGCCGCCGTCGCGCACGGCGCGCGCACCGGCGCCGCGGTGCTCGGGCTGGTGGCGGTCACCGCGGTCGCGTTCGAGTCGGTCGGGCTGGCCACCGGCGTCCCCTACGGCACCTACTCCTACAGCGACGCGCTCGGCCCGACGCTGCTCGGCGTGCCGTTCCTCGTGCCGCTGGCCTGGCTGATGCTGGCCTGGCCGAGCCGGGTCCTGGCCGGGCTGCTCACCCGCCGGGTGCGGCCGGGCCGGCGGCGGGCCGCGCGGGTCGCCGTCGCCGCGGCGGTGTTCGCCGGCTGGGACGTCGTCCTCGACCCGCAGCTGGTCCAGGCCGGCTACTGGACCTGGGCGCACCCCGCCCCGGGGCTGCCCGGCATCGACACCGTGCCGCTGACCAACCTCGCCGGCTGGCTGCTGGCCGGGCTGGTGCTCATGGCCCTGCTCGAGCTCGCCGTCGGACCGGCCGTCCGCGTCGACGCCGCGCCGCTGCTGGTGATCGCGTGGATGGTGGCCGGCGGGGCGCTCGCCCACGCCGTCTGGCTGGACCTGCCGGGGTCGGCGGCGTGGGGCGCGGCGCTGACCGCCGTCGTCGTGGCCGTGCTCGCGGCGCAGGCCCGCCGCCGGTGAGCGGCGCGGTCGTCCGGGTCCTGTCCGGCCTGGCGGTCGCCGGCGCCGCGCACGCCGCGGTCAACGCCGCGCTGCTGCGCCGCCCGCCGGCCGACCCGCCGGAGGCGACCCGGCCGGTCACCGTGGTGCTGCCGGTGCGCGACGAGGAGGCGCGGGTCGGCGGCTGCCTGGCCGCGGTGCTGGCCTCGGCCGGCGTCCCGGACCTGCGGGTGGTCGTCGTCGACGACGGCTCCACCGACGGCACCGCCGCCGTCGTCCGCGGCGTCGGCGACCCGCGGGTGCGGCTGGTCCCCGCGGGCGAGCCGCCGGAGGGCTGGCTGGGCAAGCCGCACGCCTGCTGGGTGGGCGCGCAGACGGTGACCGACGACGGCGTGCTGGTCTTCCTCGACGCCGACGTCCGGGTGGCGCCCGACGCTCTGGCCGCCGCCGCCTGGCTGCTCGAGGCGCACGGCCTGGACCTGGTCTCGCCCTGGCCGCGGCCGGTGGCCGGCACGCTCGCCGAGCGGCTGGTGCAGCCGCTGTCGCCGTGGCTGTGGATGACCACGCTGCCGCTGCGGCTGGCCGAGCGCTCACCCCGGCCGTCGCTGACCGCGGCCAACGGCCAGTTCCTCGCGCTGACCCGGCGCGGCTACCTGCGCGCCCGCGGGCACGCGGCGGTGCGCGCGGAGGTGGTGGAGGACGTCGCGCTGGCACGGGCGGTGAAGCGGTCCGGCGGGCGGGCGGTGCCGGTGGCGGGCGCGACGCTGGCCGAGTGCCGGATGTACGACGGCTGGGCGGCGATGCGCGAGGGCTACGGCAAGTCGCTGTGGGCGTCGGTCGGCGGGTCACCGGCGGCGTCGGTGGCCGCGGCGGCGGTGCTCACCGCCGTCGGCGTCGTCCCCGCGCTGGCGGCGCTGCGCGGGTCGCGGGCGGGCCTGGCCGGCTGGCTGGCCGGGGTGGCCGGGCGGGCGGTGAGCGCGGCGGCCACCGGCGGGCGGGTGTGGCCCGACGCCCTGGCGCACCCGCTGTCGCTGCTGGCCCTCGACGCGCTGCTGGCCGGGTCGGTGGCCGGGCACCGGCGCGGCACGCTCACCTGGCGCGGACGCGCGCTGCGCTGACCGGGGCGAGGATGGGGTGTGACCTCGCCCGACTCGCCCGACCGGACCGCCTTCGACCCCGGGGACATGCGCCCCACGGACTTCTACCGCGTCATGAACTCCGTGGTGGTCCCGCGGCCGATCGCGTGGGTGTGCAGCCGGTCGGCCGAGGGCGTGCACAACCTGGCGCCGCACTCCTTCTACACGGTGGCGTGCGTGCGGCCGCCGGTCGTGCAGTTCACCTCGGTGGGCCGCAAGGACTCGCTGAACAACGTCGAGGCCACCGGCGACTTCACGATCAACCTCGTCCCCGAGGAGCTGTTCGAGCAGGCCAACGCCACCGGCACCGACTTCCCGCCCGACCAGAGCGAGGCCGAGGCCGCCGGCATCCGGCTGGAGCCGAGCGAGCGGGTGGGCGCGCTGCGGGTGGTGCAGTCGCCGGTGAGCATCGAGTGCACGCTGCACTCGACGGTGCGGCTGGGCGACAGCACCGTCGTCTTCGGCCGGGTCGAGTGGGTGAGCGTGTGGACCGACGCGGTGCGCGACGGCCGCCCGCGGATCGAGGCGCTGCGGCCGCTGGCCCGGCTGGGCGGCAACGAATGGTGCACGGTCGGCGAGGTGCGCGCGATCCCGCGCATCCCCTACACCCGGTGGGCCGAGGACCCCTCGATCGGCGAGCAGGTCCGCGGCAGCTGACCGCCCGCCCCCGGGCGAGGAGGTCAGGCGGGGAGGTGCTCGGCGACCTCGGCCGCGGCGTCGTCACCGAAGGCCGCGGCGAACCGCTGCAGGAAGGGTTCGCGGCGCAGCTCGTACTCCTGGGTACCGACGACCTCGACGGCCTCGGTGGCCACCGCCGAGCCCAGCTGGGTGGCCCGCTCGAGGCTCAGCCCCCAGGTGCGCCCGGCGATGAACCCGGCGCGCAGCGCGTCGCCGCCGCCGGTGGGCTCCACCGGCTTGGTCTCGGGGACCGCGATGACCTCGATCGGGGCCGCGTCCTGCTGCCGGACGAGCACGCCCTTGGAGGCGCGCGTGGTGACCCAGGTGCCCACCCGGGCGAGGATCTCGCCGGCCTCCCAGCCGGTCTTCTGGGTGAGCAGCGCCGACTCGTACTCGTTGGTGAACAGCAGGTCCGCGCCGTCGACCAGCTCCCGGATCATCTCGCCGTCGGCCCAGGCCAACTGCTGGCTGGGGTCGGCCGCGAAGGGGTAGCCGCGGTCCCGGCACTCCTGGGTGTGCCGGACCATCGCGGTCGGGTCGTTGGGGCCGACGACGACGAGGTCGGGGGTGCCGACGCGGGCGCACACCGGACCCAGCTCGATCTCGCCGGCCTCGCTCATCGCGCCCGAGTAGAAGGACGCGATCTGGTTGTTGACCGCGTCGGTGGTGCACACGAACCGGGCGGTGTGCTTGAGCTCGGACCAGCGCACGTCGCGGGTGTCCACGCCGTGCCGGGTGAGCCAGGCGTCGTAGTCGGCGAAGTCGCTGCCGACCGAGCCGACCAGCACCGGCCCGAGGCCGAGCAGGCCCAGGCCGTAGGCCATGTTGGCGCCGGCGCCGCCGCGGTGCTGGATGAGGTCGTCGACCAGGAAGGAGAGGGAGACGTTCTCCATCTGCCCCTCGACGAACTGCTCGGTGAACCGGCCGGGGAAGGTCATCAGGTGGTCGGTGGCGATGGAGCCGGTGACGACGACGGGCACGGGGGCTCCTCGGGGCGAGCGGGTGGGACGGCGAGCAGGGCAACCCTAAGAGGCGGTCCCGGTCACACGCCCCCCGGCGTGCACCGGGACGGCCGCCCGGCCGGCATCCCGAGCGCGTCGCGGCGGACGGCTAGTCCCCCAGCGCCCGGCGCAGCGAGACGCCGAGCTGGGCGGTGCCGACCAGCCCGAGCACGGCCCCGACGGCGGCCCCGGCGGTGACCACGACCGCGGGCCCGTCGGCCACGCCGGCCGCCGCGTCCAGTCCGGTGGCCGCGACGATCCCGGCCCCGCCGACGGTGAACCCGGTCATCGCCACCCGGGTCGGCCGCTCCCACACCGAGATCGACCCGGTCTCGGCCACCCCGGCCTGCCCGGCCCGGGCCCGCAGGTAGTCCGGCAGCCAGCACAGCGCCCCGTAGACGGCGGCCAGCCAGCCCGGCGCGCCGGCCGCCCACAGCGCCAGGGCGTACGCGGCCTCGGTGAGCCGGTCGACGGCGGAGTCGAGGACGTAGCCGCGCCGCGACGCCCGCCCCCCGGCCAGCGCGAGCGCGCCGTCGAGGGAGTCCAGCAGCCCGGACAGCCCCACCAGCAGCCCGGCCGCGACCAGCCACGCGCCGCCGGCCAGTGCCGGGCCGACGGCGCCCAGCGCGACCAGCAGGCCGAGCGCGGTGGCGGCCAGCGGCGGCAGCCACGACACGGCGCGGGCCAGCGCGTACGCCAGCGACAGCCAGCCGTGCACCAGCCGGCTCGCGCCCGGGTCGGTGCCGCCGTGCCAGCGCGACCACTCGGCGAGGTACTCGTCGCGGCTCAGCACGGGCGCAGTCTTCCCCAGCCCGGGCCGACGCCGGCGGGACCGGGGACAGTGGACGGGTGCTCGCCGGCCTCTCCCCCGCCCGCCGCCGCCTGGTCCTCACCGTGCCGGCCCTCCTCCTCGTCCTCGCCGTGGCGGCGACCGTCCTGCTGCTCACGCGGGGCGACGGGCCGGTCGCGGCCGCGCCGGTGCCGCAGGAGGAGCCCGGCCCGGTGCTGCTGGTGCCCGGCTACGGCGGCACCACCGGCTCGCTCACGGGGCTGGCCGACCGGCTGACCGCCGCGGGCCGCGACGCCACGGTCGTCGCGCTGCCCGGCAACGGCACCGGCGACCTCGCCGCCGCGGCCGGCGCGCTGGACGCCGCCGCCGACGCCGCGCTCGAGCGCACGGACGCCGACAGCGTCGACGTCGTCGGCTACTCCGCCGGCGGCGTCGTCGCGCGGCTGTGGGTCACCGGCGACGGCGCGGAGGTGGCCCGCCGGGTGGTGACGCTCGGCTCGCCGCACCACGGGACCACGCTGGCCGACCTCGCCGCCGGCGTCGCGCCGGGCCAGTGCCCCGAGGCGTGCCGGCAGCTGGCCACCGACAGCGACCTGCTCGCCGGCCTCAACGCCGGCGACGAGACGCCCGCCGGACCGACCTGGGTGTCGGTGTGGACGACGCAGGACGAGACGGTGACCCCGCCGGACTCCGCCCGCCTCGACGGCGCGCTCAACCTGACCGTGCAGTCGGTGTGCGCGCAGGCCCGCGTCGGCCACGGCGACCTGCCGCGCGACCCGCTGGTGCAGGGCATCGTGCTGGCCGAGCTCGCGCCGGGCGACCCCGTGCCGCTGGGCCCCGCCGACTGCGCCCGCCTCGGCGGCTAGCTGGTCACGTCCTTGGTGGTGAAGTTCGCCCACGCCGCGGTCAGCAGCACGCCCACGTACACGCCCTGCAGCGCCAGCCCGCGGACGACGTCGCGCCACAGGACCGGGTCGCGGAACAGGTCGACGAACGCCAGCCAGTAGCGCGTCGGCAGGTAGGGCGCGATCGGCGAGGCGGCGTCGAGGGTGAACAGCAGCGACGAGGCGACCAGCACCGCCAGCGCGCCGAGCGCGGCGGCCAGCGGCGAGTCGGTGAGCGTGGAGAAGAACAGCCCGAACGCCGCGACGCCGAGCATCGACACCGCGACGTAGCCGATCGCCACCAGCGTCCGGCCGGCCAGCTCCTCCGGCGTCAGCGAGGTCCCCGACACCGACGTCCCGGCCGCGACCGGCTGCGCGTCGAACAGCAGCGTGCCCACCAGGTAGCCGACGGCGGCGACCACCACGACGGTCACGACGACGAACGCCAGCACCGCGACCAGCTTGGCCACCAGCAGCCGGGTCCGGCCGGCCGGGCGGGCGAGCAGGTAGCGCAGCGTCCCGGCCTGCGCCTCCCCCGCGACGGCGTCGCCGCTGACCACCGCGACCGCGATCGGCAGGAACAGCGGCAGCACGATCGCCAGCGCCGCGAGCGGGAACAGCTGCCCGTTGGTGAGGACGGCGGACAGGAACGGCGGGCCCTCGCCCGGCCGCGGCGCGAGGTCGGTCACCTGCAGCAGCACCGCGACCAGCACCGGCAGCGCGTTGAGGACGGCGATCGTCGCCCAGGTCCGCGGCCGGCCGAAGGTCTTGCGCAGCTCGGTGCCGATCACGCCCGCTCCACCCGGTCGGCGCTGGCGCCCGCGGCGGCGAGCACGACCTCCTCGAGCGTGGGCCGCTGCAGCGCCAGCCCCGCCACCGGGACGCCGGCGCCGACCAGCAGCGCGTTGACCTCCGCCGGGTCCGCCCCGCGCACCACGACCCGGCCGCCGTCGGTGCCCAGGACCCGCCCGTCGAGCACCGCGCGCACCCGCTCGGGCGCCGGGGTGTCGACGACGGTGGCGCCGGTGGGCGCGGTGAGGTGCGCGATCCGGTCCTGCAGCACGAGCCGGCCGCGGTCGAGGACGCCGACCCGGGTGCACAGCTGCTCGACCTCGGCCAGCAGGTGGCTGGAGAGGAACACCGTCGTCCCGCCGCGGTGCAGCTCGAGCAGCAGCTCGCGGATCTCGTGGATGCCCTGCGGGTCCAGGCCGTTGGTGGGCTCGTCGAGGACCAGCAGCTCCGGCCGGCGCAGCAGCGCCCCGGCCAGGCCCAGCCGCTGCCGCATGCCGAGCGAGTAGGCGCCGACCTTCCGCCGGCCCACCCCGCCCAGGCCGACCTGGTCGAGCACCTCGGCGATCCGCCGCCGCCGCGTGCGGCGCGAGCCGCCCGGGCCGGCGGCGTCGAGCAGCGCCAGGTTGGCCGCGCCGGACAGGTGCCGGTGGTGCGCCGGGCCCTCGATGAGCGCGCCCACGCGGGGCAGCACCCGGCGCCCGGCGCGCGGCATCCGCTCGCCCAGCAGCTCGACCTCGCCGCGGGTGGGCAGCACCAGGCCCAGCAGCATGCGCACCGTCGTCGTCTTGCCCGAGCCGTTGGCGCCGAGGAAGCCGTAGACGTCCCCGGCGCGGACGTCGAGGTCGATGCCGTCCACCGCGCGCACCCGGCCGTACTGCTTGACCAGCCCCCGCGTGGTGATCACCGAGGTCACGACGGCGCCCCGGGGAGCCCGGCCGCGGCGTCGGCCAGCGCGTCGAGGGTGACGGTCCCGGTCAGCAGGTAGGTGCCGGCGGCCCGGGTGTCGACCAGCATCAGCCCGAGCGGGCCGACGGCGACCCGGGTGCCGCGCTCGTCGCGCACGGCGTCGGGGGCGGCGTCCAGCGCGGAGCGGACGGCTGCGGCCAACCGGCCGGGGACCGGCGCCACGGCCAGCAGCGTCACGCCGCTGCCGTACAGGCCCACGGTCTCCGGCGCCCCGGCCAGCGCCCGCTGCGGCAGGCCGGCCAGCTCGCGGGGCAGCGGGACGAGCCGCAGCCGGCGGTCGGCCTCGCGCAGCAGCCCCTCGGCGTCCTGGCCGGCCCGGGCGCGGACGTCGGCCGGAGGGACGAACGCGACGACGCCCGCCGGCGGGGCGGTGGGGTGGAGGTCGAGGAAGCGGGTGTCGAGCGCGGGGACCGACGCGCCGTCGGCGACGACCTCCACGGCCAGCGGCAGGCCGGTCGCCGCGTCGGCCCAGACGTCGACGCGCGCCACCGAGGCCGCCGGCGCCGCGGGCACCAGGCGCAGGCCGAGCGCGTCGCGCCCGGCGACCCGCCGGGCGCCGATGCGGGCGAGCTCGTCGTCGGCGGCCTCCGACAGCAGCCGCCGGCCCAGGGTCGCCGGCACCAGGTCCGGCGGGGCGGGCAGGGCGAGCGGGGCCGGGGCGGTGCGGGTGGCGGTCGCGGACTCGTACTCCCAGGTCCACGTGCCGCCGGTGTCGACGTGCACGCCGGTCTCCCCCGTCGCCGACACGACGTCGACCCGGTGTTCCTCGGGGCCGCGCCACCAGACGCGCATCGCGGTGCGGTCGCTGAGCAGGTCGGCGACGGCAGGCAGCTGGTCGGCCACCGGCAGCGCGAGCCCGCCGGCCGAGACGGCGTAGCCGGAGAAGCCGACACCCGCGCTGGCGAGGACGGCGTCCCGCAGGTCGGCGGCGGCGACGTCGGCGTCGTCGGCCGGCAGCGCGCCCACGAGCGCGGGCAGCGACGCGAGGACGGCGACCAGCCCGACCACGACCGTCCAGCGGCGGGCGCGCCCGTACCCGCGTGCGGCCATGACGGCCACGGTACGAGCGCCGCGCCACGGGTAGCTCACGGACATGGCACCTCCGTTGAGCGACGCCGTCGTCGTCGACGTCCTGCGCCGGCTGGACCGGCTCACCACCCCGCTCGTGCGGCGGCTGGCCCGTCCACCGGGCCTCCCGACCTCCCAGCGCGACGCCTGGTGGGGCGAGCAGGCCGCCCAGGTGGGCGCGGTCGCGAGCAGCCTGCCGCGGCTGGCCGGCCGGCTGGCCGACCTCCTGCCGCTGCAGAACACCGTCGGGACGGCGGTCCAGTCGCTCGTGGTGCTCGGCGTGGCCAACGAGCACGGCGTCACCGACCCCGCCGAGCGGGTCTCCCTGCTGTCGGAGGTGCTGCTCGACCGCTACCTGCCGCCCGGCCGGGTCCGCCCACTGCTGGAACGGGTGCGCGGCGCCTACACCGAGACCGCGATCGGCGCGAAGGAGGAGCGGGCCGGCCTGCGCGGCGTCGTCCGCACGATCTGGCGGGCCTCCCGGCTGCTCGGCCGCATCGACGAGGCGCTCGACGCGCGCCCCAAGGGGCGCATCGGCGCGCGGGCGCTGTCCCAGCTGCCGGTGGTCGGCGTCCTCGGCGGGTACGCGGCCGAGCGCGAGGCGCTGCGCCAGGCCGCCCGGATGACCGCCGAGCTGCTCGAGCCCGGCCGCCGCGTCAGCGTGCAGTGAGGTCGATGGGTCGGCCGCCCCACCGGTAGGAGCACAGCAGCGCGCGGAGCATGCCGGCGACGTCCTCGAGGACGCCGTCGAGGTCCGTCAGGTCGCCTCACTCCCGCCGGACGGGTCGGTCGCGACGCCGCCGCGGGCGGCTCCGGAGCCGGGAGGTCGGGCACGGCGTGATGCTGTGTCCGCCATCGGTCCCCGACGACTCGTCGACTCGGACCACACCCTGCTGCCGGACTCGACTTGCAGTCATCCCGTTCAGCCGGATGCCCCACTGACCTGCGGGAACTGTCGTACCCCGGCCGTAGCGTGCGGGGTGTGCAGGAGGTCGCGGAGTACGTGTCGCCGGTGGAGCGGGCGCTCGTCGGCGTGCTCCTCGACCAGCCGGTCACGATCCCCCGGCTGCCGGTCTCCCTGCTGTCGCGGGAGCAGAAGGCCGCCGAAGTGCAACGGGTCGCGGCGATGGAGGCGATGACCGCCGCGTACAAGGCCGAGCTGGTCCTCGGCCTCGCCGACGACACCCCCGATGACGCCGACCCCGCACCCGGGGACCCCGGTGCCCGCTCCCGGTCGTGGGCGCCGGACACCGAGCTGCCCGGGGTGTCGGAGTTCTTCACCGCCGAACTCGCGGTGGTGCTCAACGTCGGCCGGGGCACCGCCGCCCACCTGGCGCACCGGGCGTGGACCTACCGGGAGAAGCTGCCCGCCACCTGGGCCGCACTGGCCACCGGCACCCTGGACGAGGCCCGCGCCAAGGCCCTGGTCGACGTCCTCGAACACACGAGCGCAGTCACCGCCCGCGCGATCGAGGCGGCGCTGCTGCCGGAGGCCACGCAGCTGACGGTGCGCAAGCTCAAGGACCGCGCCCTGGCGCTGCTGCTCGACGCCGACGCCGACGCCATCGACGGCCGCCGCCAGCAGGCCGAACGGCACGCCGACGTGCGGCTGTACGACTGCCCGTTCGACGGCATGGCCACCCTCGCCGCCGACCTGCCCGCCGACGTCGCCGCCGCCTGCCACGCCGTCGTCGACGCACTCGCCCGGATGCGCAAGGCCGACGGTGATCCCCGCCCGATCGGGCAGCTGCGCACGGTGGTCCTCGCCGACCTGCTGCAGCGCCCGTGGGAGAGCGGCCGGCCGGCGGTGACCGCGCACCTGCAGGTCATCGCCACCCTCAGCGCGCTGGCCGGCCGCAGCACCGAGGCCGGCCAGGTCAACGGGTTTCCGATCACCGCCGCCCACCTGCGCGAACTGCTGCAGCAGATGGAGGCGCTCGGCATGCAGGCGCCTGAGGGCGGGTCGGTGACGCTGGCTCTCGTGGAGGATGACGGCACGCCGCGCGCCACCACGACGCTGGACCAGCTCCGCCGGCTGGCCCGGGTCGGCTGCCCCGCGCATCCGGACGGGGCATGTGACTGCGCGGTGCTGGACCGGCCCGAAGAGGTCGACCGCTACGAGCCCTCCGCATCCCAGCAGGCCTTCGTGCACACCCGGGACCGCACCTGCCGCTTCCCCGCCTGCGGCCAGCGGGCCGGCTGGGCCGACGCCGACCACGTCGTCCCGCACGCCCACGGCGGCGCCACCGACTGCGCCAACCTGTGCTGCCTGTGCCGCAGCCACCACCGCCTCAAGACCTTCGCCCGCGGCTGGCGGTTCCACATGAGCGAAGACGGGACCCTGACCGTGACCACCCCGTCGGGGATCACGCGGACCACCCGACCCCCGGGCCTGCGACCACCCCCGGCCGAGTCGGACCCACCACCGGACCCCGGACCACGAACGCCGGCGGCCCCGGACGACCCGCCACCGTTCTGACCCAGGTCCAGGTACTGGTCGACGCCACGTCGCAGGGTGTCGGCTCGTCCGCACTGCGGTGAGCCGACACCCGGAACGGCCGTGCCTCGCGCGGTTCTCGGGAGCCGCGCCGGTCGCTCACGCCCCGCGTCGATCGCCCTCCCGGCGTCCGGGATCAGCGGCCGGGGAGCGCTCCGCCGGTCAGGGGGTGGCGGCCAGCGTCGAGGGCACCGAGGTCCCGGTGCCGGCGTCGGTGAGGTTGGTGAAGACCTCCCGCGTCGCCGTCGACCGGTTCATGGTGATGAAGTGGATGCCGGGCACGCCCTCGTCCAGCAGTCGCCGGCACATCGCCGTCGCCACCTCGACGCCGTAGGCGCGCACCGCCGCCTTCTCCTCGGGTGAGTCGCCGTCGAGCTCGGCGAACCGGGAGGCCAGCTCCTCGGGGAACGCCTGGCCCGACAGCTGCACGATCCGGGTGATCTGCCGCGCGTTGGTGACCGGCATGACCCCGGCGATGACCGGCACGTCGCAGCCGCGGGCCACGACCCGGTCGCGCAGCCGCAGGTAGTCCTCGACGCGGAAGAACATCTGCGTGATCGCGAAGTCCGCGCCGGCGCGGCACTTGCGCACGAACATCTCGACGTCGGTCTCGAAGTCCGGCGAGCGCGGGTGCCGCTCGGGGAAGGCCGCGACGCCGACGGAGAAGTCGCCCATCGAGCGGATCAGCTCCACCAGCTCCGAGGCGTACTCCAAGCCCTCGGGGTGCCGGACCCACTGAGCCTGGGGGTCGCTGCCCGGCGGGTCGCCCCGCAGCGCCAGCAGGTTGCGCACGCCCGCGGCGGCCAGCCGGCTGACCACGTGCCGCAGCTCGGCGACCGAGTGGTCGACGGCGGTCAGGTGCGCCAGCGGGGTCATCGTCGTCTCGGCCGCGATCCGCTCGGTGACGGCGACGGTGCCCTCGCGGGTGGAGCCCCCGGCACCGTAGGTGACCGACACGAACGACGGCCGCAGGCGCTCGAGCTGCCGCAGCGCCGTCCACAGCTGGGCCTCGGCCTCGGGCGTCTTCGGGGGGAAGAACTCGAACGACCACGTGGGCCGCGACGAGGCGAGCAGCTCGCGGACGCTTCGGGTCATAGGTGCCGAGGGTACGGGGAGCCCCAGCCACTGCATCCGTCCACGCGCTCCCGGCAGAAGAGCCGGGGAAGACGACGACTCAGCGGCGAGGAGGTCCCGTGAGCGCCCACCACCGGCCCCTGGACAGGACGCGCACGACTCGATGGGGCGATACTGGCCGCGTGATCACCGGGGCGGCGCAGACAGAGTCCGTGGTCCGGCCGCTGGCACCGCCCCTGGAGGCCGCCGACCTGGACCGGATCCGCGGCGCGGTGTCCGCGGCGCTGACCGGCTTCCTCGAGGAGCAGCGGACGACGCTCGCGGGGATGGCGCCGGCGCTGACCCCCGTCGTCGACGAGGTCTGCGCGCTCGCCGACGGCGGCAAGCGGCTGCGCCCGGCGTTCGCCTACTGGGGCTGGCGCGGGGTCACCGAGGACGTCGGCGGCCCGGCCGAGGACGACGCCGCGGTGCTGCGCGCGGTCGCCGCGCTGGAGTTCGTGCACGCCAGCGCCCTCGTGCACGACGACGTCATGGACGGCGCGCTCACCCGCCGCGGCCGGCCGGCCACCCACGTCGGTTTCGCCGAGCGGCACGGCGACGGCGGCCTGTCCGGCGACGGCGCGGCGTTCGGCGTCGGCGCGGCCATCCTCGTCGGCGACCTCGCGCTGGTCTGGTCCGACGAGCTGCTGCGCCGCTCCGGCATCAGCGCCCCGGCGCTGGCCCGCGCCCGCTCGGTGTGGGACACCATGCGCACCGAGGTCACCGCCGGGCAGTACCTCGACCTGCTGCGCGCCGCCGGCGGCCTGCCCGGCGCCCAGGGCGCGCTCACCGTCGCCCGCTACAAGAGCGCCGGCTACACCGTCCAGCGGCCGCTGCAGCTCGGCGCCGCCATCGCCGGCGCCGGACCGCGTGCCGCCGACGTCTACACCGCCGTCGGCCTGCCGCTGGGCGAGGCTTTCCAGCTGCGCGACGACGTCCTCGGCGTGTTCGGCGACCCCGCCGTCACCGGCAAGTCCGCCGACGACGACCTGCGCGAGGGCAAGCAGACGCTGCTGGTCGCCCTCGCCGAGGAGGCCGCCGACGACGCGGGCCGCCGGCTGCTGCGCACCTGCCTGGGCAACCCCGACTGCGACGCCGAGCAGCTGGACGCGCTGCGCCGGCTGATGGAGGCCACCGGCGCCCGCGCCCGGGTCGAGGAGCGGATCGCCGAGCGCACCGCCACCGCCCGCCGCGCGATCGCCGACGCCCCCATCGCCGACGAGGCCCGCGCCGCCCTCGACGCGCTCGCCGTCGCGGCGACCTCGCGGACCGCCTGAGCGTGCGCACCGTCCCCGGGCCGACCGACCGGGTCGTCGTCGTCGGTGCCGGCCTCGCCGGCCTCGCGACGGCGCTGCGGCTGCGCGGCGCCGGCCGCGAGGTGACCGTCGTCGAGCGCGGTGACGGTCCCGGCGGGCGCGCCGGCGTCGTCGCGCGCGACGGCTACGTCCTCGACACCGGCCCCTCGGTGTTCACCGCGCCGGAGCTGGTCGCCGACACGCTGGCCGCCGTCGGCGAGAAGCTCGAGGACCGGCTGACGCTGGTGCCGCTGGAGACCACCTACCGGGCGCAGTTCGCCGACGGCTCGCACCTGGACGTGCACGCCGACGTCGACCGGTTCGCCGCCGAGGTGGAGGCCCTGGCCGGCCCGGCCGAGGCCGCCGCGCTGCGCCGCTACCTCGCCGACCTCGCCGAGCTGTACCGGCTGCAGCTGGACACCTTCATCGACCGCAACCTCGACACCCCGCTGGACCTGCTCGGCCCCGAGCTGTGGGCGCTGGTCCGGCGCGGCGGTTTCGGGCGGCTGTCGGGCCACGTGGCGCGGTTCTTCTCCGACGACCGGCTGCGCCGGCTGTTCAGCTTCCAGGCGCTCTACGCCGGGGTCTCCCCGTTCCGGGCGATCGCCGCCTACGCCGTGATCGCGCAGCTCGACATCGGTGCCGGCGTCTGGCACCCGGTCGGCGGGATCGGCGCGGTGCCGCGGGCGATGGCGGCCGCGGCCGCGGACGCCGGCGTGGCGTTCCGCCACGGCGCGACCGTCGAGCGGCTCGACGTCCGCGGCCGGCGGGTCACCGGCGTCTGCCTCGCGGGCGGCGAACGGCTGCCGGCCGACGCCGTCGTCGTCACCACCGACGTGCCCGAGCGGCTGGTGCCCGGGTTCGCCCGCCGCCGGCGGCCGGTGTACTCGCCCTCGTGCGTGACGCTGCACCTCGGCGTCCGCGACGAGCTGCCCGGGCAGGCGCACCACACGATCAGCTTCGGCGCGGCCTGGCAGCAGGTGTTCGACGAGCTCACCCGCGACGGCCGGCCGATGAGCGATCCCAGCCTGCTGGTGAGCATGCCCTCGGTCACCGACCGGTCGCTGGTGCCCGGGCGCGGGCAGGTGCTCAGCGTCGTCGCGCCGGCGCCGAACCTCGACCCGCACAGCGGCGGCAACCCGGGCATCGACTGGGACGCGCTGGCCCCCCGCTACCGCGAGGAGGTGCTCGGCGTGCTGGAGGCCCGCGGCTGGACGGGGATCACCGACGCGATCGAGGTGGAGCACGTGGACACCCCGCTGACCTGGGCGCGGCAGGGCATGGCGGCCGGGACGCCGTTCGCCCTGGCCCACACCTTCGGCCAGACCGGCCCGTTCCGGACGCCGACGCTGCCCCGCCGCGGCCCGGAGAACGTGGTGCTGGCCGGCTCGTCGGTGCAGCCGGGCGTCGGCGTCCCGATGGTGGTGATCAGCGGCCGCCTGGCCGCCGAGCGGATCACGGGGCCGGTGACGCGGTGACGGCGACCGAGCGGCCGCTGACGCAGGCCGAGCGGCAGGAGCGGCTCGACGCCGCCTACCGGTACTGCGCCGCGGTCAACGCCGAGCACGGCAAGAGCTACCACCTGGCCACCCGGCTGCTCACCGCCGACCGGCGACCGGCGATCCACGCGCTCTACGCCGCCGCGCGCACCGCCGACGACCTGGTCGACCACCCCGGCGCCGACCCCGAGGCCGACCTCGCCGACTGGTCGCGGGCGCTGCTGGACGAGCTCGAGGCCGGCTGGTCCGACGACCCGGTGCGGCTCGCGACGGTGCACACCTACCGCCGCTACCGCATCCCGGTCGAGCACCTCGTCGACTTCCTCGCCGCGATGACCAGCGACCTCACCGTCACGGGCTACGCCGACATCGCCGCGCTCGACCGGTACATGTGGGGCTCGGCGTCGGTGATCGGCCTGCAGGTGCTGCCGGTGCTCGGCACCGCGCCCGGCGTCACGCAGGAGGAGGCCGCGCCGCACGCCATCGCGCTCGGCGAGGCGTTCCAGCTGACCAACTTCCTGCGCGACGTCGCCGAGGACGCCGACCGCGGCCGGGTCTACCTGCCCGCCGACGTCATGGCCGCCCACGGCGTGACCCGCGAGCAGATCGAGGCCAAGCGGTACGACGCCCGGTTCCGCGCGCTGATGCAGGAGATGGTGGCGATCGTGCGCCGCCGCTACGACGACGCCGCCCCCGGGACGCCGATGCTCGCGCCGGAGTCCCGGGACTGCGTGCGCGCGGCGACGGCGCTCTACGGCGGCATCCTCACCGAGATCGAGCGCGCCGACCACCGGGTGCTCGACCGCCGGGTGACGGTGTCCAAGCCGCGCCGGCTCGGGATCTTCGCCCGCCGCCTCGCCTCCGCCCAGGCGGTGCGGCTCAGAACGCGGCGTCCCTAGAAGGCGAGGGCCTGCGCGCGCCGGGTGACCTCGGTGTGCCGGTCGCCGCGCAGCGCCTCGACCGGCGTCCCGGGCAGCGACTCGTCGGCGCGGAACAGCCACTCGAACACCTCGGCGTCGCTGAACCCGCCGTCCCTGAGGACGGTGATCAGCCCGGGCAGGTGCCGCAGGACCGCGCCGTCCTGGATGAAGTCGGCCGGGATGCGGCTGTTGCCGCTGCCCGGGACGGCGAGGAGCTTCCCCTCGCGGACGAGCTGCCGGACCTTGTTGGGCGAGACACCGAGGACGTCGGCGACCTCGGCGGGGGTGAGCGTCTGCATGCGGTCGGACTGCACGGGCCGAGCCTAGGACGCCGCGCGGGCGGTTAGGATCGGCGGCGGGCCGTGACTGGCGCATCGAGGTGGGGCACCACCGGGGAGCGGCCTGCACTCCCCCGCCGGGCGCCTGGGCACCGCTGACGCCGACACCCGCCAGGAGCCCCCATGAGCGACGTGACCCCCTCCTTCGACGCCGCCGCCGCGTCCACCGCCTACCGCAGCGCCCTGTCGGTCATCGCCGGGGTCGAGCCGCGGGTGGCCGACGCGATCGGCGCGGAGCTCGCCGACCAGCGCGCCTCCCTCAAGCTCATCGCGAGCGAGAACTACGCCAGCCCCGCGGTGCTGCTGACCATGGGCAACTGGTTCAGCGACAAGTACGCCGAGGGCACGGTCGGGCACCGCTTCTACGCCGGCTGCCAGAACGTCGACACCGTCGAGGCGCTGGCCGCCGAGCACGCCCGCGAGCTGTTCGGGGCCCCCTACGCCTACGTCCAGCCGCACTCGGGCATCGACGCCAACCTGGTCGCGTTCTGGGCGGTGCTCGCCCAGCGGATCGAGTCCCCCGCGCTCGAGCGGGCCGGCGTCCGGCACGTCAACGACCTCACCGACGAGGACTGGGCCACCCTCCGGCACGCCCTCGGCGACCAGCGGATGCTCGGCATGAGCCTGGACGCCGGCGGCCACCTCACCCACGGCTTCCGCCCGAACATCAGCGGCAAGATGTTCGCCCAGTCCTCCTACGGCACCGACCCGGGGACGGGGCTGCTGGACTACGACGCCGTCGCCGCCCGCGCCCGCGAGTTCCGGCCGCTGATCCTCATGGCCGGCTACTCCGCCTACCCGCGCAAGGTCGACTTCGCGAGGATGCGCGAGATCGCCGACGAGGTCGGCGCGACGCTCGTGGTGGACATGAGCCACTTCGCCGGCCTGGTCGCCGGGAAGGTGTTCACCGGCGACTTCGACCCGGTGCCGCACGCCCACGTGGTCACCAGCACCAGCCACAAGTCGCTGCGCGGCCCCCGCGGCGGGTTCGTGCTGGCCCAGCCCGAGTACAGCGACGCCG
This sequence comes from Geodermatophilus sp. SYSU D01045, assembly GCF_054050295.1. Lineage (NCBI taxonomy): Bacteria > Bacillati > Actinomycetota > Actinomycetes > Geodermatophilales > Geodermatophilaceae > Geodermatophilus > Geodermatophilus sp. SYSU D01045. Next base: position 214,592 of record NZ_JBJGZB010000003.1, on the reverse strand, counting down.
TCGACCGCGGCTGCCCGATGGTGCTCGGCGGCCCGCTGCCGCACGTCATGGCCGCCAAGGCGGTCGCCTTCGCCGAGGCCCGCCGCCCCCTGTTCGCCGGCTACGCGCAGGCCGTCGTCGACAACGCCGTCTCCCTCGCCGAGGGCCTGTCCCGCCGCGGCGCCCGGCTGGTCACCGGCGGCACCGACAACCACATCGTGCTGCTCGACGTCTCGGGCTTCGGCCTCACCGGCCGGCAGGCCGAGTCCGCGCTGCTCGACGCCGGCATCGTCACCAACCGCAACGCGATCCCGGCCGACCCCAACGGCGCCTGGTACACCTCCGGCGTCCGGCTGGGCACCCCAGCGCTGACCACCCGCGGGTTCGGCGCCGCCGAGTTCGACCGCACCGCCGAGCTCATCGTCGACGTGCTGTCGCACACCACCCCGACCGCGACGAAGGACGGCTCGCCGTCGAAGGCGAAGTACGTCGTCGACGGCGGCGTGGCCGAGAAGACCCGCGCGGCCGCGGCCGAGCTGGTCGCCGCGCACCCGCTCTACCCCGGGCTCGAGCTGGCCTGAGCCCGCGACGGCGACCCGGCCCGGGGCGGGTGCCCCGGGCCGGGACCGTCAGACGTCGCTGTCGCGGTCCTCGGGCTTCTTCGACGTCTCCACCTCGGTCTCGGTGACCGGGGCGCCGCTGGCCTCGTCCGCCCCGCCCCGCTCGACCGGGTCCTGCGGGCCCGTCTCCGGTGTCTGCTCGCTCACGCGCTCGTCCTCTCCGTCGTCGGTCGGTGCCCGCACGCCTACCCGCAGCGGGACGGGTGCACGCGGGCGCGCCCTCCCGTGACCGGTGTGACGGGAGGGTGCGCCGGCCCGCCTGCCTGCGCGTGTGCGGACCGCTCCGGGGCCGGGCGCTCCTAGACTCCTGCTCGTGGACACCGCCGTGACCGACCCCGTGGTCGGCCTGGTCCTCGAGGGGCGCTACCGCCTCGAGGAGCGGCTCGCGCGCGGCGGCATGTCCACCGTCTACGCCGCCACCGACCTCCGGCTGCACCGCACGGTCGCGGTCAAGGTCATGGCCGAGCACCTGGCGCACGACCCGACGTTCGTCGGCCGGTTCACCCGCGAGGCCCGCGCCGCAGCGATGCTCAGCCACCCCAACGTCGTCGGGGTCAGCGACCAGGGCAGCGACCAGGGGCTGGTCTTCCTGGTGATGGAGCTGGTGCGCGGCCGCACGCTGCGCGACCTGCTGCAGGCGCGCGGCCGGCTGACCGTCGCCGAGGCCTTCGCCGTGCTCGAGCCGGTGCTGGCCGGGCTGTCGGCCGCGCACCGCGCCGGCATCGTGCACCGCGACGTCAAGCCCGAGAACGTGCTCATCGGCCACGACGGCACGGTGAAGGTCGCCGACTTCGGCCTGGCCCGCGCGCTCACCGGCACCGGCCAGACCAGCCACACCGGCGGCGTGCTCATCGGCACGGTCGCCTACCTGTCCCCCGAGCAGCTCGAGCGCGGCCGCGCCGACGCCCGCAGCGACGTCTACGCCGCCGGGCTGGTGCTGTTCGAGATGCTCACCGGCCACCCGCCCTACGGCGGCGACACCCCGCTGGCGGTGGCCTACCAGCACGTGCACCACGACGTGCCCCTGCCCTCGGCCGAGGTGCCGACCGTGCCGTGGCAGGTCGACGAACTGGTCAAGCGGACGACGCGCCGCGACCCCGCCGTCCGCCCGCTCGACGCCGGCGCCTTCCTCGCCGACCTCGAGGACGTGCGCAGCGACCTGGGCCTCGCCCGCGTGCCGGTGCCCACCGGGCGCAGCTCCGCGGGCCCGGCCACCATCCGCCCGACCAACCGGCCTCCGCGCCGGCACCCCAGCGACCCCGGGGACGGCAGCGAGCCGGGCACCGAGGTGCTCGGCGGCAGCCACCCCTCCCGCGCCGGCCGCACCAGCCTGCTGCCGAACGTGGGCACCGGCTCGACGGCCGACGTCGGCGGGCGGCGGCCCGCCCCGCCGCAGCGCAGCGGCGTCTCGCCGCAGGTGCGGCGCCGCCGCGCGCGGCTGGCCGTCGCGGTCGTGCTGTTGCTGGCGGTCACCATCGGCGCGATCGGCTGGTGGATGGGCTCCGGCCGCTGGACGCAGGTGCCCTCGCTGGTCGGCAGCGACCGCGCGGCCGCCGTCGACCTGCTGCAGGAGGCGGGCCTGGACCCGGTCTTCGGCGAGGAGCAGTTCAGCGAGACCGTGCCCGAGGGCGTCGTCATCTCCGCCGACCCCGACGGCGGCGAGGCGATCCGCAACAGCGACGTCGAGCTGGTCGTCTCCAAGGGGCCCGAGCGGTTCACCGTGCCCACCGACCTGGTCGGCCGGCCGATCGAGGCGGTGCGCGAGGCGCTGGCCGGCATCCCCGTCGTCCCCACCGAGCAGCAGGACTACGACGAGGACGTCCCAGTCGGGTCGGTCACCGGCTTCGAGCCGGAGGCCGGCACGGAGGTCAAGCGCGGCGACCCGGTGGTCGTCTACGTCAGCCGCGGGCCGGCGCCGGTGGCGATCCCGAACGTGGTCGGCCAGCCCGCCGACGCCGCGCAGGCCAACCTGGAGGCCGCGGACTTCACCGTCGTCCGCACCGAGGGCCGCAGCGCCGACGTCCCCACCGGGGCGGTCATGGCGGTCAGCCCGGGGCCGGGCACCGAGGCGCCCTACGGCAGCGAGGTGACCATCCAGGTCTCCATCGGCGTGCCGCAGGTGACCGTGCCCGACGTGACCGGCATGAGCGAGGACGAGGCGACCGCGGCCCTGGAGTCCGCCGGCCTGACGGTCACCACCTCGACCTTCATCACCGGCGACCGCGTGTACCGGCAGAGCCCGGGCGCGGGCACCGTCGTCGACCAGGGCAGCCAGGTGAGCCTGCTGCTCAGCTTCGGGTGAGCGGCGTCCCCTCCACCCCGGTCGGTGCGCACATCCAGGTCGCGGGGGGCCTGGCCGCCGGCGGGCTGCGCTACACCGACGACGTCGGGGCGCAGGCGGTGCAGGTCTTCGTGGGCAACCCGCGCGGCTGGAAGCGGTCGGCCGGCGATCCCGCGCAGGACGCCGCGTTCGTCGCGGGCCTGGCCGAGCGCGGCGTCCCGTCGTTCGTGCACACGCCGTTCCTGGTGAACGTCGGCTCGCCCACCCCGGCGACGGTCGACCGCTCGATCGAGACGATCGCCGCCGACCTGGCGCGCGGCGTCCGGCTCGGCGTGCGCGGCGTCGTCGTGCACGCGGGGTCCGCCGTCGGCGAGGACCGCTACGAGGCCGCGCTGCGCCAGCTGCACGAGCGGCTGCTGCCGGTGCTCGACGCCCTCCCCGACGACGGCCCGCGGCTGCTGGTCGAGCCGACGGCCGGCGGCGGCCGGTCGCTGGCGGCCACCGTCGAGGACCTCGGCCCCTACCTCGCGGCGCTGGACTGGCACCCGAGGGTCGGCGTCTGCCTGGACACCTGCCACGCCTGGGCGGCCGGTCACGACCTGGCCACCCCGGGCGGGACGACGGCGACGCTGGACGCGCTGGAGGCCACCGTGGGCGCGGGCCGGCTCGGGCTGGTGCACGCCAACGACTCCCTCGACGAGCGCGGCTCCAAGCGGGACCGGCACACCACCATCGGCGAGGGCTCGATCGGCGTCGGCGCCTTCGGCGAGCTGATGGCGCACCCGTCGATGGCCGGGGTGCCGGTCGTCGTCGAGACGCCGAGCGCCGACCGCGGCCACGCGCGCGACATCGCCCTGCTGTGCGCCCTCCGCGACGGCCTCCGCGACGGCCTCCGCGACGGCCTCCGCGCCGGCCTCGGCGACGGCACTGTCGTGACCGGGGCCTCCACCGCCGCCTGAGCGGCGCGCCCGGGGAGGGCGACACGCCGCAGTCACCCTGCGGGTTCGCACCTTCACTTGCGGTGATCTACGACACGGGATTGGCTCGCATCCCCCCGCGGTCGCCCGGCCGCGGAGAGTCACCCCGAGGAGCCGTCCTTGCCCACTCGTCGCACCCTGGCCGCCGGCGTCGTCGCGCTGGCGACCGCCGGCCTCGGCGTCACCGCCGGCCCCGCCTCCGCCGCTCCCGCCGACGGCGGCCCGCGGGCCACCTACGTGGTCACCGTCGACCGCTCGACCCTCCCCGACCAGGCGGCGGACCGGGCGCGCGGCCTCGGCGGGCGGATCGCCCACGTCTACACCGCGGCGCTCACCGGCTTCGCCGTCGACCTGCCCGAGGCCGCGGCCAGCCGGCTGTCGGCCATCCCGGGCGTGGTCGCCGTCGAGCGCGACCGGGTGGTCACCGCCGAGGGCACGCAGTCCGGCGCGCCGTGGGGCCTGGACCGCACCGACCAGCGCGACCTGCCGCTGTCCGGCACGTTCGGCTGGACCGCGACCGGCAGCGGCGTCACCGCCTACGTCATCGACACCGGCATCAACTACGCCCACACCGACCTCGGCGGCCGGGCGGTCTCCGGCTACGACGCCGTCGACGGCGGCTCGGCCGACGACTGCAACGGCCACGGCACGCACGTCGCGGGCACCGTGGGCGGCACCACCTACGGCGTCGCCAGGGGCGTGCGGCTGGTGGGCGTGCGGGTGCTCGGCTGCGACGGCAGCGGCACCACCTCCGGCGTGGTCGCCGGCATCGACTGGGTGACCGCGAACCACGCGGCGGGCGCGCCGGCGGTGGCCAACATGAGCCTGGGCGGCGGGGCGAGCACGGCGATCGACACCGCCGTCCGCAACTCCATCGCCGACGGCGTCACGTACGCCGTCGCGGCCGGCAACGGCAACAGCGCGGGCGTGGCCCAGGACGCCTGCGCCTCCTCCCCCGCACGGGTGCCGGCCGCGCTCACCGTGGGCGCCACCGACCGCACCGACACCGCCGCGTCGTTCAGCAACTACGGCGCCTGCGTGGACCTGCTCGCGCCCGGCGTCGGGATCACCAGCGCCTGGCACACCTCTCCGACGGCGACCAGCACGATCAGCGGCACCTCGATGGCCACGCCGCACGTCGCGGGCGTCGCCGCGCTGTACCTGCAGGGCAACACCGGCGCCGCGCCGGCCACGGTCGCCGGGGCGGTCACCGCGGCCGCGACGACGAACCACGTCACGCTCTCGCGCACCGCCACCCGGGCCGGCACGCCGAACCGGCTGCTGTTCAGCTCCTGGTGAGCCGCGGCGCCCGCCGGCCACCTCAGGGGTGACCGGCGGGCGTCTCAGCGGTCGAGGAGGTCGGCGAGGACGTCGCCGGCGCGGTCGACCGCCGCCCGGTCGACGTCGAGGTGGGTGACCAGGCGGATCCGCCGCGGGCTCACCTGCGAGACCAGCACGCCGCGCGCCTTGGCGGCCTCGGCGACGACGGGCGCCGGGACGTCGTCGACGACGACCATGTTGGTCTCGACCGTGGCCGGGTCGACGCCCAGGCGCTTGGCCAGCAGCCGGGCGTGCTCGTGGTCCTCGGCCAGCCGGGCGAGGTGGTGGTCCAGCGCGTACAGCCCGGCCGCGGCCAGCACCCCGGCCTGCCGCATGCCGCCGCCGAGGCGCTTGCGCCACAGCCGGGCGGCGGCGATCCGCTCGGCGGAGGCGACCAGCACCGACCCGACCGGCGCGCCCAGGCCCTTGGACAGGCAGACCGACGCGGTGTCGGCCAGCCGCCCGTAGGTCGCCAGGTCCACGCCGGAGGCGGCGGACGCGTTCCAGATCCGGGCGCCGTCGAGGTGCACGGCGACGTCGGCGTCGCGGGACCAGGCGAACAGCCGCTGCAGCTCGGCCAGCGGCTGCACCCGCCCGCCGCCGCGGTTGTGGGTGTTCTCGACGGCGACGGCGGCGGTGGCGGTCAGGTGCCAGTCGCCGCGCGGGCGCACCTGCTCGACCAGCGCGTCCGCGGACAGCAGCCCGCCGTCGCTGACCACCGTGCGGGTGGAGATGCCGAACACCGCGGCCGCGGCACCCATCTCGTAGGTGACCACGTGCGCGTCGGCGTCGCAGAGCACCTCCTGGCCGGGCTCGCACACCAGCCGCATGCCGATCTGGTTGCCCATCGTCCCGGACGGCACGAACAGCGCGGCCTCGTGGCCGAACAGGTCCGCGACCCGCTCCTCGAGCGCGCGGATGACCGGGTCCTCGCCGTAGACGTCGTCGCCGACCTCGGCCTCGGCCATCGCCCGGCGCATGCCGGGCGTGGGCTTCGTGACGGTGTCGGAGCGCAGGTCGACCAGCCCGGGAGACACGGGCTCAGCCACGCAGCATCTCCGCCACGAGGAAGGCCAGCTCCAGCGACTGCCCGGTGTTCAGCCGCGGGTCGCAGGCGGTCTCGTACCGGCTGTTGAGGTCCTCGTCGCTGATCTCCATCGCCCCGCCGAGGCACTCGGTGACGTCCTCGCCGGTGAGCTCGACGTGGATGCCGCCGGGCCAGGTGCCCAGCGCGCGGTGCACGTCGAAGAAGCCGAGGACCTCGTCGACGACCCGGTCGAAGTGCCGGGTCTTGTAGCCGGTCGGGGACTCGTGGGTGTTGCCGTGCATCGGGTCGCACTGCCACACGACCTGGTGGCCGCTGGCGGTGACCTTCTCGACGATCGGCGGCAGGACGTCGCGGATCTTGCCGTTGCCCATGCGGCTGATCAGCGTCAGCCGGCCGGGGACGCCCTCGGGGTCCAGCCGCTCGACCAGCTCGGTGGCCTGCTCCGGCGTCGTCGTCGGCCCGATCTTGACGCCGATCGGGTTGGCGATGCGCGACATGAACTCCACGTGCGCGCCGTCGAGCTGGCGGGTGCGCTCGCCGATCCACACGAAGTGCGCCGAGGCGGCGTAGGGCCGGCCCTCGTGCACCCGCAGCAGCGCGGCCTCGTAGTCGAGGATCAGCGCCTCGTGGCTGTTGTAGAGCTCGACGCCGCGCAGCGCGCTGTCGTCGACCCCGCAGGCCTTCATGAACGCGAGCGCCCGGTCGATCTCGCGGGCGATGACCTCGTAGCGGACGCCGGCCGGCGAGTTGGCGACGAAGTCCTTGTTCCAGTCGTGCACGGCGTGCAGGTCGGCCAGGCCGCCGTGCGCGTAGGCGCGGATCATATTCATCGCCGCGGCCGAGTTGGCGTAGGCGCGCACCAGCCGGTTCGGGTCGGGGATGCGCTTCTCGAGCACCGGCTCCAGCGAGTTGACCATGTCGCCGCGGTAGGACGGCAGGCCCAGGGCGTCGGTGTCCGACGAGCGCGGCTTGGCGTACTGCCCGGCCACCCGGCCGACCTTGACCACCGGCACGCTCGCGCCGTAGGTGAGGACGACGGCCATCTGCAGCAGCGTGCGGGTGGTGCTCTGCAGGTGCGCGTCGGTGTTGAGGTCGAAGGTCTCCGCGCAGTCCCCGCCCTGCAGCAGGAACGCCCGCCCCTGCGCCACCTCGGCCAGCCGGCCGCGCAGCTCGTCCACCTCGCTGGGCGCCACGATCGGCGGCACGGACGACAGCGTCGTCAGGACGCCGTCGAGGGCGGCGCGGTCGGGCCAGGCCGGCTGCTGGGCGGCGGGGAGCTCCCGCCACCGGTCGGGACCGGGCACCGGCTGCGGGGATCGGGACAGGCTCACACCGTCGAGGGTACGGCGGTCGCCCCCCTCACCCGAAGAACACCTCGACCTCGGCGTACCGCTCCAGGGGGACCAGCTTGAGCCGCGCCGTGGCCTCGGCGATCGGCACCGGGACGACGTCGGTCCCGCGCAGGGCCACCATGACACCGGAGCGCCCCTCGTGCAGCGCGGCGACCGCGGCGAGGCCGAACCGGGTGGCCAGCACCCGGTCGAACGCCGACGGCGTGCCGCCGCGCTGGATGTGCCCGAGCACCACCGCGCGCGCCTCCCGGCCGGTGCGCTCCTCCAGCAGCGCGGCCAGCGCGGCGCCGATGCCGCCGAGCCGGACGTGGCCGAAGGCGTCGCGCTCGCCGGTGGCGGTCACCAGGTCGCCGTCGGCCGGCCGCGCCCCCTCGGAGACGACGACGATCGGCGAGTAGCCGGACTCGAAGCGGTGCAGGCAGTGCGCGACGACGGCCTCGACGTCGAACGGGCGCTCGGGCACGAGCACGACGGTGGCGCCGCCGGCCATGCCCGCGTGCAGCGCGATCCAGCCGGCGTGCCGCCCCATCACCTCGACGACCAGCGTCCGGTGGTGGCTGTCGCCGGTGGTGTGCAGCCGGTCGATGGCCTCCGTCGCGACGCCGACCGCGGTGTCGAAGCCGAAGGTGTAGTCGGTGCCGTCGAGGTCGTTGTCGATCGTCTTGGGGACGCCGACGACCCGCACCCCCTCCCCCGCCAGCTTGGCCGCGACACCGAGGGTGTCCTCGCCGCCCACCGGCACCAGCGCCTCGATCCCGTGCCGCTCGAGGGTGGCCGTCACCCGCGCGGGCCCGCCGTCGATGGCGTAGGGGTTGGTGCGGGAGGTGCCGAGCACGGTGCCGCCGCGGGGCAGCAGCCCGCGGACGGCGGCCAGGTCCAGGGGGACGGCGTCGTCGTCGAGCAGGCCGCGCCAGCCGTCGCGGAAGCCCACCACCTCGTCCCCGGAGCGGATGCCGCACCGGACCACGGCCCGGATGACCGCGTTGAGGCCGGGGCAGTCGCCCCCGCCGGTCAGGATGCCGATGCGCACGACGCCTCCCTGGAGGGACGAACCGCAGGTCAGGACGATCCTGCACCCGATCCGCGGCCGCGGTCACCGTCTGCGCGCCGGAACCGGCAGGATCCCCGCCGTGGAGCCCGCCGAACTGCTCGCGCTCATGCCCTTCGCCGTCGCCACCGGCGTCGAGCTGGACCGCGCCGCGCCGGACGAGGTCGCCGGCCGGCTGCCGTGGGCGCCGCAGCGGTGCACCGCCGGCGGGGTGCTGCACGGCGGCGCGCTGATGACGCTGGCCGACACCGTCGGCGCCGTCTGCGCCTTCCTCAACCTGCCGGCCGGGGCGTCGACGTCGACCCTCGCGTCGTCGACGTCGCTGCTGCGCGCGGTCCGCTCCGGCACGGCGCACGCGACCGCGCGCCCGCTGCACGTCGGCCGCTCGACGGTCGTCGTCCTCACCGAGGTGACCGACGACGACGGCCGCCCGGTGGCCTCGGTCACCCAGACCCAGGCGGTGCTGGGGCCGGCGTAGCCGCGGCCGTCAGCGGCGGGCGGCCTCCATCGCCTCCCAGCGGGCGAGGTTGTAGCGGGCGTCGACCAGCGCGTCGTGCGTGCCGGCGGGCCTGGGCGGCAGCTCCGGGCGGCCGACGTCGTCCCACCGCTGCCGCAGCTCCCGGGTGAACCGGGGCACCGCCCGCGGCAGCGCCGTCATCGGCCCCCACAGCTGGGCCAGCGCCACGTGGTCGTAGGCGGCGAACCACGCCCACAGCTCGACCTCCTCCCCCGGGCCGGTGAGGAAGGCGAGCAGGTCGTCGCGGATGCGCCGGCGGCTGCGCCAGGCCCGGTCGGCCGGCGGCGGGAGCCGGTCGAGCACGTTGCGGCGCACCCACGGGATGGCGCGGCGCTCGTCGAACTCGGTGCTGACGGCGTAGAACTCGCGGCCGGTCTCGTCGACGACGCCGATCGAGACGAGGTCGATCGTCGTCCCGTCCTCGATGAACTCGGTGTCGTAGAAGAACCGCCGCACACCGCCCACCGTAGGTGCGCTCAGCCCGCCCGGCGGCCGCCCACCGAGGAGCGGCCGAACTCCTGCCCCTGCAGCGCCGCGACGTCCCGCTCGAGCTGCGGCACGCGGGCGGCCGACAGCCGGAGCACCACCCTCTCCGCCACCGCCCCGGTGACCGCCTGGCGCAGCGCCGAGACGACGCCGACCGAGCGCGGCACGAACACCCGGCGGCCGCGGGTCTCCAGGTTCTTCATGCACTCCGCGCGCTGGGACGACGGCCACGACCTCACCGGCGAGCGGGTCGCCGTCGTCGGCACCGGCGCCTCGGCGATCCAGATCGTCCCGGCGATCCAGCCGCGCGTCGGCAGCCTCGCCGTCTACCAGCGCACGCCGCCGTGGATCGTGCCGCGCACCGACCACCCGGTGTCCCCGCGGGTGCAGCGGCTGTACCGGCTGGTCCCCGGCTTCCAGCGGCTGGTCCGCGCGGTGCTCTACCTGGTCCGTGAGGTCCTCGTCCTCGGCCTGGCGAAGAACCGCCGCTTCCTGAGGCCGGTGGGCCGGGTCGCGAGGGCGCACCTGGAGCGGCAGGTCCGCGACCCGCGGCTGCGCGAGGCCCTGACGCCGGACTACACGATCGGCTGCAAGCGGATCCTGATCAGCAACGACTGCTACCCGGCGGTCTCGGCACCGGGCGTCGAGCTGGTCACCGCGGGCATCGCCGAGGTCCGGCCGCACTCGGTCGTCACCGTCGACGGCGTCGAGCGGCCCACCGACACGATCGTGCTGGCCACCGGCTTCCACGTCACCGACCTGCCGATCGCCCGGCGGATCACCGGCCGCGACGGCCGCACCCTCGCGCAGGTCTGGGACGAGGGCACGGTCACCAACCGGGGCAGCACCGTCGCCGGCTTCCCCAACCTCTTCCTGCTGGTCGGGCCGAACGTCGGCGTCGGCCACACGTCGATGGTCTACATGATCGAGTCGCAGGTGGCCTACGTCGACGACGCGCTGCGCACCCTGGCCGCCGAGGGCCTGGACACGCTCGAGACCACCCCGGAGGCGCAGGAGGCCTACCGCGAGCTCGTCGCCCGCCGGTCCCGCGGCACGGTGTGGCTGGCCGGCGGCTGCGGCAGCTGGTACCTCGACCGGCACGGCCACAACACCACGCTCTGGCCGGACTTCACCTTCCGCTTCCGCCGGCTGACCCGGCGGCTGGACCGGGAGGACTACGTCGGCACCCCCGCGGCCGTCCCGACCCGGACCCCGGAGGTGGCCGCGTGAGCACGACCGCTCCCCTGCGCCTGCGCCGCACCGCCGCCGTCGCCACCCCGGACGGGGCGCTGCTGCACGCCACCGTCGAGGGCTCCGACGACGCCCCGGTCACGCTGGTCCTCGCGCACGGCTGGACGCTGTCGCAGGCCGCGTGGGACGACGTCGCCGCGCTGCTGACCGGGCAGGTGGCCGACGGGCGGCTGCGCCTGGTCTGCTACGACCAGCGCGGCCACGGCCGCTCGACCTGGGGTTCGCCCGCCCACCCGACGGCCGACGTCTCCATCGACCGGCTCGGGGCCGACCTCGCCACCGTGCTCGACTGCCTGGCGCCGTCCGGCCCGGTGGTGCTGGCCGGCCACTCGATGGGCCGCATGACGGTCATGTGCCTGGCCGCGGCCCGGCCGGAGCTGTTCGGCGACCGCGTGCGCGGCGTCTCGCTCGTGTCGACGTCGGCCGGGGACCTGCAGCCGGCCCCGCGCACCCGTGCCGAGCGGGTGCAGCAGCGGCTCACCCCCGGCGCGCTGTCGCTCGCGCTGGCCGGCGCCCGCGTCGTCGAGCGGCTGCGCCGGCTGGTGCCGCCGGAGCACCCGCGGCACCGGGCGCTCGTGCGCGACCTGCTCTACGGCGCCGACGCCAGCGACGCGGTGGTCCGCGCGGGGGCGGAGATCGTGCACGCGACCACCGTGCGGGCGTTCACCGCGTTCCTGCCCGCGCTGGGTGACCACGACAAGACCGCCGAGCTCGCCGCGCTCACCCGCGTGCCGGTCGAGGTGCTGGTCGGCGACTCCGACAAGCTGACCCCCGTGCGCCACACCCGCCGGATCGCCGAGGCCCTGGCCGGCGCGCACGTGCAGGTGGTCCCGCGGACCGGGCACATGCTCCCGAACGAGCGGCCGTCGCTGGTGACCGCGTCGATCGCGCGGCTGCTCACCGAGGCCGCGGCGTCCCGGGCCGCCGCCTGAGCGGTCCGGCCGTGCCCTCCTCCCCCGCGCGCTCCCGCCGGTCGGCCGCCGACCGGCGGGAGCAGCTGGTCGGGATCGGCCTGCAGCTGCTGCCCACGACACCGGTGCAGGAGCTGACCATCGACGAGGTGGCCCGGCGGGCGGGCATCAGCCGCAGCCTGCTGTTCCACTACTTCCCGTCCAAGCGGGAGTACTACCAGGCCGTGACGCGGGCGGCGGCGGACCTGCTGCGCGCCCACCTCACCCCGCCGGCGGACCTGCCGGCCGGAGAACGCCCGGCCTGGATGCTCGACCGCTACGTCGGCTGGGTGGAGACCTACCGGGAGTCGCACCTGGCGTTCGTCCGCGGCGCGGCCGGCGGCGACCCGTGGGTGGCCGAGGTCTACGAGGAGACCCGCGAGGCGCTGGTCGACCTCGGCATCGGCGCGCTCGGCGGCCTCGAGGACCCGCTGCGCCGGCAGCTGGTGCGCTCGTGGTTCGCCTTCACCGAGGACCTCGTCCACCAGTGGGTGCGCGAGCCCGCGACCAGCCGCGACGAGCTGCTGGCCCTGCTCACCGACCTGCTCGGCCGGCTCCTCGACCGCTAGCCGGCCAGGGTGTCCGGCGCCCGGTCACCGGCCTCGCCGGCGGGCGGCTGCAGCCGGCCGACGACGTCGGAGGCGCTGGCGCCGGTGGCCTGCATCGACTTCTTGACGGTGGCGCCGTAGACGTCGACGTACTCCTGGCCCGACATCGTCATGATCTCGTACATGATCTCGTCGGTGATCGACCGCTCGACGAAGCGGTCACCGGCCAGGCCCTCGTAGCGGGAGAAGTCCAGCGGCTCCCCGAAGCGCACGGTCACCCGGACCAGCTTCCTGCCGAACGGCATCCGCCGCGGCCGGTAGACCATCGCCAGGGGGATCACCGGGACGCCGGTCTCCAGCGCCATGCGCGCCACGCCGACCTTGCCGCGGTACAGGCGGCCGTCGGGCGAGCGGGTGCCCTCGGGGTAGATGCCCAGCAGCCGGCCCTGCCGGAGCATCCGGATGCCGGTGCGGATGGCGTCCTCGGCGGCCGTGGCGCTGGAGCGGTCGATGGGCACCTGCCCCGCGCCGGAGAAGAAGGCCCGCTGCAGCCGGCCCTTCACACCGGTGCCGGTGAAGTACTCCTGCTTGGCGAGGAAGGTGACCCGGCGCCGCAGCGACAGCGGCATGAAGATCCAGTCCGAGGCCGAGAGGTGGTTGCTCGCCAGGATCGCGGCGCCGTCGGCCGGTACGTGCTCGCGCCCCTCCGCCCGCGGGCGGAACACGAGCTTCACCAGCGGCCCGATGGCCACGAACTTGAGGAACCAGTAGAACAACACGCCTCCCTGTTGGGCTGCCAGACTAGGGATCCGGGTGCCCCGCCGACAATCGGCCCGCGTGTCACGTCGGCCGCACCCTCCGCCCGACCCCGGAGGAGGACCACCGTGGCTGCTGACCGGCCGCTCCCCCGGGGAGCCGCGGCGTGACGGGGCCGCGGCGCGGGCGGGGCCGTCGCGACAACGGCCTGGACGCCGCGCTCTGGGCCCCGCTGCGCGACGTCGACCCGCGCGTCGGCGAGCACCTGCTCGACGTGCTGCGCGAGGCCGGCATCCCCGCCTACCTGGAACCGGCCGCCGACGTCGGGCCCTACACCCGCACCGTCTTCCTCCCCAGCCCGCCGGCCGACCGGCTGTTCGTCGACCGCGCCCGCCTCGGCGAGGGCCGCTCCCTGGTCGAGCGGCACGCCGACGACCACGTCCCCGCCGCCGGCCCCGCCGCCGAGCGGCGCCCGCTGCGGCGCGACCTCGACGAGGACGCCGAGTGGGCGCGCATCGTCGCCGCCTACGAGGCCGAGCACGGGCGCACCGTCGTCGAGGACGCCGACCCCGCCGGGCCCGCCGTCGTCCGGCCGGCCGCGCCGCCGGCCGACGACGAGGAGGACGACCCGCTCGACGAGGAGCACTACGAGCCCCCGCCGGCCCCGCCGGTGCCGATGCCCTCGCCCTCGACGCTGTACGCGGTGCTGCTGGCCGCCGCCGGCGTGGTGCTGGTCGGCGCGCCCGGCGTGCTGGGCCTGCGGACCGAGACCGGCCTGGTGCTCGGCGTCGCGGCCCTGGTCGGCAGCGCCGCGCTGGCGCTGTCCCGGATGCGCGACCGCGACGACGACGGCGACGACGGCGCGGTCGTCTAGCGGTCGTCGTCTAGAGCCCGGCGCAGACCGCCGCGCGCGCGAGGTCCGCGGCGCCGACCAGGCCGGCCGAGGCGCCGAGCGCCGCGGCGACCACCCGCGGACCCGGCCGGAAGCCGCGGCCGGGCAGCGCCCGCCCGAGCCGCTCGCGCGCCGGGTCGAGCACCATGTCGCCGAGCACGCTCACCCCGCCGCCGATGACGACGACGTCCGGGTCGAGCACGCTGGCCAGGTCGGCGATGCCCTGGCCGAGCCACTCCCCGACGTCGCTCACCAGGCTCAGCGCGACCGGGTCGCCGTCGGCCGCGGCGCGGGCCACGTCCTCGCCGGTCAGCTGCGCCGGGTCGCCGTCGACGCGGTCGAGCAGCCGCGCCGCCGCGGCCGGTGAGCGGGTGGCCACCTCGCGGGCGGTGGTCGCCAGGGCGCTGCCGCTGGCGTACTGCTCCCAGCAGCCGCGGTTGCCGCAGGCGCACAGCCGCCCGTCGGGGACCACCCGCATGTGCCCCCACTCCCCCGCCACCCCGTGCGCGCCGCGCTGCAGCCGGCCGCCGGCGACGATCCCGCCGCCGATGCCGGTGCCGAGGGTGATGCACAGGGCCAGCTCCGCCCCGCGGGCGGCGCCGAAGCGGTACTCGGCCCAGGCCGCGGCGTCGGCGTCGTTGCCCACCCACAGCGGCCGCTGCAGGCGGGCAGCGAGGTCGCGGCGCAGCGCGGTGTGCCGCCAGGCCAGGTGCGGGCTGAACAGCACGACGTCACCCGTGCGGTCGAACCAGCCCGCCGCGCCGACGCCGACCGCCGCCAGCGGGCCGCCGTGCCGGACGGCGAGCTCCTCGACCACCCCGGCGATCGCGGCCTCGGTCTCGGTCACCGACGCGGTCGGCGTCGAGCGGCGGGCGGTGTCCAGCAGCGTGCCGTCCGGCGCGACGACACCGCCGGCCACCTTGGTGCCGCCGACGTCGACGCCGAGCGCGGGCAGCGCAGCGGGACCGGTCCGGTCGCCGGCCACTCAGCCGAGCTCGATGTGCTGGACCGGCGCCGGCTCCGGCGCGGGGGCCGGCTCCGGCGCGGGCGGCGCCGGCGGGGTGGCCACCGACCGCAGCGCGCCCGCGGCGCTGGTCAGCAGGTCCGCGAGCGCCTCGCTGACGTCCGGCCGGCGGGCGACGGCGGCCGCCCGGCACAGCGGGCACCAGCGGCAGTCCCCGCCCGGCACGTGCCCGGACGTCTCCCCCTCCGCGGCGGCGCCGGTCTCGGCCCAGGCCTGCCCCAGCCCGGCGACCAGCCGCCGCGCCTGATCGAGCCAGTCGGCTCCCTCGGTCACCGTGTCCCCCTGTCGTCCGCCGGGCCGCCCGCCGACGTGCTCGACGGCGCCCCCTCCGCACTGTCCGCCCCGACGGCCGCCAGCAGGTCGGCCGGCCACTGCTGCGGGTCGGCGGCGAAGCCGACCTCCAGCCGCGCGGTGGCGGTGCCCGGCTCGGCCAGGGTGCCCGAGGTGACCAGGCACCGGCGCAGCAGGGCGTCCAGGCGCAGCGAGCGGCGGGTGCCGGCGGCGGTCACCACCAGGTCGTCGTCCCAGCGGGTGAGCCGCACCCCGGCGCGCTCGGCGAAGGGCAGCGGGAGCGTCAGCCGCCAGCCGCCGTCGACGCGCTCGGGGGCGGGCACCGGCGGGACGGGGTCCCCGGTGGGCCCGGGCAGGTCGGGCAGGAGCGCGGCGAGCGCCTCGGCGCCGGCCGGCTCGACCGGGGCCTCGGTCACCTCCCGCACCGGCGCGATCCCGGCCAGCGCGGCGAGCGCGGCGTCCTCCTCGGCCGCCCGGGCGGCCGCCCAGTCCGCCGGCCCGCCCCCGGGCGGCCGGCGGGCGAGCACGCCCACCGGGCGCTGCCCGTGCACGGCCAGCGCGGTGGTCGCGGCCCGCAGCGCGGCGACGGCGGAGGGCCGCGGCCGGCCCACCAGCCAGACCGCGGTCGCGCCGGGGTCGGTCAGGGTCAGCCGGTCGAGCAGCGCCTCGAGGTCGGGCAGCGCGTCGAGGGCGAGGTCCGCGGGGCCCCGGCGCACCGTGCCCGCGCGGACGGCGGCGGTGCGGACGGCGGCGAGCACCCGCACCCGGGTGGTCAGCACCTGCTCCAGCCACCAGCGCAGCGCGCCGGGCAGCGCGACCAGCCCGGTGGCGGCGGGCAGCGGCCCGGCGTCGAGGACGACGAGGTCGGTGTCCGGCCGCACGCGGCCGAGCGCGGCGAGGACCCCGAGCTCGCCGGCGCCGGGCAGCGGCACGACCGAGCTCGCGGGCGGCAGCTCGAGGTCGGGCAGCGCCGCCGCCGGGCCGGCCACCCGCTCGGCCCACAGCGCCTCGAGCCCGGCCTGCGGCTCGGCGGTGACCACCTCGACGCCCGCCGCCGTCCCGTCGGGGACCGGCTGGCGGGTCACCAGCACCACCCGGCGCCCGTCCCGGGCGGCCCGCACCGCGACCGCGGCGGCGAGCGTGGTCGTGCCGGCCCCGCCGGGGCCGGTGAGCAGCAGTGTGCGCACGGGGGTCAGCCCTCGACGCGCTTCTTGAGCTCCTTGAGCGCGGTGTCGAGGATGACCTTCTCCGCGCGGCGCTTCATCATCCCGAGCATCGGGACGCCGATGTCGACGGCGAGCCGGTAGGTCACCTCGGTGCCGCCGCCGGTCTCGCGCAGCGTGTACGAGCCGTCCTGGCGCTTCATGATCTTGCTGGTCACCAGCGTCCAGGAGACCTGCCGGTCGTCGTCCCAGGTGTAGTCGAGGACGTACTCGTCGGTGAGGACGGTGGCGTCGATGACGAACCGGACCCGGCGGGCGCGGCCGTCGGGCCCGCGCTCCTGCACCTCGACGGTCCGGGCCGCCTTCACCCACTGCGGATAGGCCTCGAAGTCGGCGATCACGGCCATCACGTCGGCCGCCGGCGCGGAGACGACGATCGACTGGGTGGACTGCTCCGCCATGGGCCTGAGGCTAGCCGTTCACCCGAAAGCCGCAGGGTGGGTGGCCCGGGCTCGGCTACTCACCGGTAGGCCCAGCCGGTAGATTCGGCGGGACGTGTCCCGTGCGGGGACCGCGGGCAGCGGCGCCCCGGCCGCACGGGGAGGAGAGGACGGAGCGTGCGCGAGTACAGCGTCCCGGCGACGACCGAGGTGGGCCCTTCGGAGGCGCTCACCGACATGCTGGCCGAGAACGTCGCCGAGCACGGCGACGAGGTCGGCCTGCGCAGGCAGCGGGACGGCCGGTGGGTCGACGTCACCTGGCGGGAGTTCGGCGAGCAGGTCGCCGGCGTCGCCAAGGGGCTGGTCGCCGCCGGCGTGCAGCCCGGCGACCGGGTCGCCCTGCAGGCCAAGACCCGCTACGAGTGGACGGTCATCGACTTCGCCATCTGGACGGCCGGCGCGGTCACCGTCCCGGTGTACGAGACCTCCAGCCCCGACCAGGTCGCCTGGATCCTCTCCGACTCCGGCGCGGTCGCCGCGATCGTCGAGAAGGCCGAGCACGCCACCGCCGTCGACTCGGTGCGCGACCAGGCCCCCGACCTCGGCCCGCTGTACGTCATCGAGGACGACGCCGTCGGCACGCTCACCGCCGCGGGCGAGAGCGTCCCCGACAGCGAGCTCGAGGCCCGCCGCGCGACCCTGAACGCCGACAGCCTGGCCACGCTCATCTACACCTCGGGCACCACCGGCCGGCCCAAGGGCTGCGAGCTCACCCACGGCAACTTCCTGTTCGAGATCGGCAACGGGATGAGCCTGCTCGACCGGTTCATGAACGTGCAGGGCTCGCTGCTGCTGTTCATCCCGCTGGCGCACGTGCTGGCCCGCGTCCTGCAGGTCGGCGCGGTGCGGACCCGCACCGTCATCGGCCACACGCCGGACGTGAAGAACCTGGTCGAGGACCTCGGCGGGTTCAAGCCGACGTTCGTCCTGGCCGTCCCGCGCGTGTTCGAGAAGGTGTTCAACCAGGCCAAGGCCAAGGCCGAGGCGGACAGCCCGGTCAAGGGGCGGATCTTCGACCGGGCCGCCCAGGTGGCCATCGCCTGGTCCCGCGCCCAGGACACCGGCGGCGCGGGCCTCGGCCTGCGCGTCCAGCACGCGCTGTTCGACCGGCTCGTCTACAGCAAGCTGCGCGCCGCGCTCGGCGGCCGCTGCCTCGGCGCCATCTCCGGCGGGGCCCCCCTCGGCGAGCGGCTCGGCCACTTCTTCCGCGGCGCCGGCGTGACCGTCTACGAGGGCTACGGCCTGACCGAGACCACCGCCGCCGCCTCGGTCAACCACGACCGCGCGCTGCGGATCGGCACCGTCGGCCGCCCGCTGCCCGGCGTCTCGTTCCGCATCGCCGACGACGGCGAGATCCTCATCCGCGGCGGCGTCGTCATGCGCGGCTACTGGAAGAACGAGCAGGCCACCGCCGAGGCGATCGACCCCGACGGCTGGTTCCACTCCGGGGACATCGGCGAGATCGACGCCGACGGCTTCACCCGGATCACCGGCCGCAAGAAGGAGATCCTGGTGACCGCCGGCGGCAAGAACGTCGCCCCCGCGGTGCTCGAGGACCGGCTGCGCGCCCACCGGCTGGTCAGCCAGTGCATCGTCGTCGGCGACCAGCGGCCGTTCATCGCGGCGCTGGTCACCCTCGACGCCGAGGCCCTGCCCGCCTGGCTGGAGAGCAAGGGCAAGCCGGCCGGCACCCCGCCCTCCGCGCTGGTCGACGACCCCGACGTCAAGGCCGAGATCGACGCCGCCGTCGCCGACGCCAACAAGGCGGTGTCCCAGGCCGAGGCGATCAAGAAGTACCGCGTCCTCACCACGGACTTCACCGAGGACAACGGGATGCTGACGCCGAGCCTGAAGCTCAAGCGCGCGGTGGTCATGAAGGAGTTCGACCAGGAGGTCGAGGCGCTCTACAGCCGCTGACCCCGGATCGACCGAGCCCCGTCCCGCCCCCGCGGGGCGGGGCTCAGTCGTGTGCGGGCTCCAGCAGCGCCGCGAGGTCGGCGGCGATCGTCGTCCACGACCAGCGCCGCTCCACCCACGCCCGCCCCGCGGCGCCCATGGCGCGGGCGCGGGCGGGGTCGTCGAGCAGCGCGCTGACCGCGGCGGCGACCGCGTCCGGGGAGCGGGGGTCGGCGACGACGGTGCCGGTCTCGCCGTCGCGCACCGCCTCCGGCGCGCCGCCCGAGGTGCCCGCGACGACGGGCAGCCCGACCGCGGCGGCCTCCAGGTAGACCATGCCCAGCCCCTCGACGTCCAGGCCGCCGCGGCGGGTGCGGCAGGGCATGGCGAACACGTCCCCCGCCGCGTAGTGCTCGGGCAGCCGGTCGGGGGGCACCGGGCCGGTCAGCACCACCGAGTCGCCCAGCCGCCGGTCGGCCACCGCGCGGCGCAGCCGGGCCTCGTCCGGGCCGCCACCGACCAGCAGCAGCCGCGCGCCGGGGTGCTCCGCGAGGACCCGCGGCCAGGCGGCCACGAGCACGTCCTGCCCCTTGCGCGGCACCAGCCGGGACACGCAGACGACGACCGGCGCCTCCCCCAGCCCGTGCCGCCGCCGCACCGCGGTGCCGTCGACCGCGGGGGTGAACCGGTCGACGTCGACCCCGGGCGACAGCTGCGCCAGCCGGGTGCGCCCGCCGAGGGCCGGCTCCAGGCGGCTGCGGGTGTACTCGCTGATGTAGGTCAGGACGTCCAGCCCGCCGGCGATGCGGCGCATGAGCTGCCGGGCGCCGGGCAGCGCGACCCACCCGGTCTCGTGCCCGTGGGTGGCCCCGACCAGGTGCCGCACCCCGGCGTCGCGGAGGGCGGGCGCCAGCAGGCCCAGCGGTGCGGCGGCGCCGAAGAAGGCGGTGTCGCAGCCGTGCTCGGCGGCCAGCGCCGTCGCGGCCCGGGCGGTCGCCGGCGTGGGCAGCAGCACCGCCGTCCGCTGCCGGACCACCCGGTAGGGCAACCGCGCGTCGTACGCCTCCCACCCCGGCGAGCGGGAGGCCAGCACGACGAGGGAGTCCGGCGGGCGGCGCTCGAGCAGCGCCGCGACGAAGGTCTGGATGCCGCCCTGCCGCGGCGGGAAGTCGTTGGTGACGACGAGCGTGCGGCCGTGGTCGCTCACCGGTCGCCCAGCCGCAGCCAGTCCTCGGCCATCGCGATCCGCTGTGCCGCCGTCGGGTGGGAGCCGAAGAACCACTGCCACGGCGCCGGCGGGCTCGGGTCGGAGACGTTGGTCTCGGCCAGCCGGCGCTGCATCTCGACGAAGGCGGCGGCGTCCCGGGTGAGGTCGAGCGCGTGCAGGTCCGCCCGGGCCTCGACGTGCCGCGAGACGAGGTTCTGCACCGGCGTCGCCACCAGGGACCCGACCGCGACGAGGAACAGCACCAGCGGCACCACGCGCGGGTCGCCCGCCGAGTCCGCGCCGGCCCGGCGCAGCAGCGGCGCCCAGGTCAGCAGCCAGCCGAGGAGGGCGACGGCGGCGGCCGCGCCGAGCGCCCCGATGAGCGTGCCGGTGAGGACGTCGTCGGTGGCCACGTGCCCGAGCTCGTGGGCGACGATCGACTCGATCTCGTCCGGGGGCACGTCGGCCAGCAGGGTGTCGTAGAGGACCACCCGGCGGGTGGAGCCGAACCCGGACACGTAGGCGTTGAGCGACGTCGTCCGGCGGGAGGCGTCGGCGACCAGGACGTCCTCGACCGGGGAGCCGCTCTCCTCGGCCAGCCGCAGCAGGTCGGTGCGCAGCTCGCCGGCCGGCAGGGGGGTGAAGCTGTTGAACGCCGGCTCGATGACCACCGGGTAGAGGAAGGAGCCGGCGACGACCAGCGCGGCCGCGCCACCGGCGGCCCACGCCCACCAGGTGCGGGGCGCGCGGCGGGCCAGCGCGACGAGCACCAGCAGGCCGAGGGCGGTGAGCGCGGCGTCGATGGCGGTGGAGACCGCGACGTCGCGCAGCCACAGGGGCCAGGAGCGGGTGGACAGCCCGTAGCGGTGCCGCACCACCTCGCCGTAGGCGGAGATCGGCAGCGTCGCCAGCCGGCCGAGGACGACGATCGCGACCGTGCCCAGCAGCACGGTGAGCGGCCGGCGCCGGCCTCCCGCGCGGCCGACCGCGGTGACCAGCCGGCTGCCGAGCCGGGTGAGGCCGAGCAGCGCCGAGACCGCCAGGCCGAGTACCAGGTTGGTCAGCGACGCGGGACGGATGTCGGCGGCGAGGGCCTCGGCGCGCCGGACGACGTCGGCGGGCAGGCCGGCGTCGTCGGTGACCGGGGACGCGCCGCCGGGTGGGGTGGGCAGCAGCGTCCAGGGCGTGCGGACGGCGATGACCACGACGAGCGCCACGCCGAGGGCGAGCGCGACCAGCAGTGCCACCCGGCGGGGGCCGGTGCGGTCGGGCGGAGTGGCCTCGGGGCTGGAGCGGGTGCTCGTCCCGCCCGCCCTGCTCACCCGGCCGATCCTAGGCGGGCGCCCGCGCCGCACCGCGATCTCCCTCCGCGGACGCCGGGGGCCGGCGACCCGGACGGGTCACCGGCCCCCGGCCCGTGAGGTGCCGTCTCCTAGGCGATGCGGCGCATGGCGGTGATGCCGCCCATCGAGTCGACCGACACGACCTTCACCGGCTGCCCCGACGTGGAGGCGTGCACCATCTGGCCGTTGCCGATGTACATCGAGACGTGGCTGACCGGGCTGTAGTAGAAGATCAGGTCGCCCGGCTGCAGGTCCGCCCGCGAGACGGCGGTGCCCATCCGCGACTGCATGCTGCTGGAGTGCGGGAGGCTGATCCCGGCCGCCGCGTAGGCGTACTGGGTCAGGCCCGAGCAGTCGAAGGCGTCCGGCCCGCCGGCACCCCACACGTAGGGGTCGCCCACCTGGGCCAGAGCGGTCTGCACCGCGGTCTGCGCGGCACCGCTGCCACCACTGCCCGCGGACGGGGCCGGGGCCGGGGCCGGGGCCGGAGCCGGGGCGGCGGTCGCGGCCTGCGTGCCGGTCGCGGCGGGAGCGCTGTCGCCGCCGGAGTCGCTCTCGCCGTCCTCGGCGGTGTCGGAGCCGGCCTGCGCGCCGGCGGCCAGGCCGGCCTCCTGCGCGGCGAGCGCCGCCTGCCGCTGCGCCTCGGTGAGCGCGGCGAACTGCGCCTGGTAGTCGGCGATGTCGTCCTGGAGCTGCGCCTCCTGGGCGCTCAGGTCGTCGAGGGTGCGCTGCGCCTCGGCCTCGGCGGCCTCGGCGTCGGCCTGCGCCTGCCGGGCGGCGACGGCCGCCTCGCCCACCTGGTCGAGGACCGAGGTGGTGTGGTCGGCGATCTGACCGAGGGTGGCCAGCGAGGCGACGAAGTCCTCGGCGGAGTCGCTGGTCATCAGCAGGTCGAGCCCGGCGAAGCCGTCGCTGTTGCCGGCGGTGTAGGCGCTGCGGGCCACCTGGCGGATCTGGCCGTCGAGGTCCTGCAGCTGCTCCTGCGCCTCGGCGGCGGCCCGGTCGGCCTCGTCGGCGGCGGCCTGCTGCTGGGCGAGGACCTCGCGGGCCTCGTTGACCCGCTCGGTGACGACCTCGAGCCGGTGGCCGGCCTCGGCGGCGAGCTGGGCGGCCTGCTCCGGGGTGCCGGCCCGCTCGGGGTCGGCGGCCGCGGTGCCGGACAGCAGGGTGCCGGACAGCAGGGTGAGGGTCAGCGCGGCGGTGGTGCCGACCAGGGTGACCCGGCCGAGGTGGCGGGCCCGCGACGGGCGGTGCGGGCCGGCGGTGCGGGGGGCGGATGTGGACTTCTCGCGTGCGTGCCCCAGGACGGGGCGGGGGGTCGCCACGGTCGGCGGCTCTCCGTTTCTTCCTCAGCAACCGCCTACCGAGTTAGCTGACGGGTTCGGGCTGGGAAGACGTGCCCTATCTCTGCACCCCGGTCGGGACCGGCGCGCACGAGAACTCACCCCAGTGCTGCGGTGGGTCCCCGGCTCACCTCGCGCACCTCCGGGGAGGGCGTCCGGTGACTCGGCGGTGTCGGCCGAGGTCACCCTGCGTCGAGTGACGACCACCCGGCCGGACGGCGCCACAGTACGGACGTGATGCAGTTGTGACAAACGGGAGGTGCGTGGACTGTGAGAACACACACGGTCAGCAGCCGCGCCACTCCGGTGCGTACCCGATCGGGGTCCCGGCGCAGGTCAGCCCGTGCGCCGGCGCCCGTCCCGTGACGGCCGGTGCCGCAGCGGCGGCACCAGGCCGCCCTCGGCCAGCGCCCGCACGGCCCGCCGCTCGACGTCGTCGAGGTCCACGACGACGCCCGGCCGCGGCACCGCGCCGTCGGCGGTGCGGGCCGCCGGGACGGGGGGCACCGGCAGCAGCACGGGGCCGGTGTCCCGCTCCGCGGGCGGGGCGCCCAGCAGGGCGGTGACGACGCAGTCGGCGCAGCCGGCGCCGCGCGCGGTGCACGAGTCGCAGTCGATGAGCATGCCGTGTCCCTCCGGTGCCCCGGTCGCGCCGCCCGGTGCCGGGCCGCGGTCGGGACGGGTCTCCCTGTCGGTCGGCCGGCACGCTAGGGACGACCACCGACAGTCCCGGCTCAGCCGCCCGCGTACTCCCAGTGCCAGGGCTCCTCGCGGCCGTTGCCGGGATCGGCCCAGGTCGGGTGCAGCCACCCGAACCGGCCGGCGTTGGCGACCATCCACGCGTACTGCGGCGTGCCGAAGCCGTCGATGCCGCCGCACAGGTCGACCGCCAGCCCCCAGCCGTGGTTGCTGGTGCCCGGGACCGCGGCCAGCGCCGGCTTCTCCCCGTACAGGCGGACCTGGCCGGCGTAGGTGCGGTAGGAGTCGGTGATGCAGATCGGCTGCCCGAACGCCGTCGCGAACGCCGCGCTCATCGCCCGCCAGGCCGCCGCGGCGTCGCAGCGCAGCGAGTGGCCGCCCACGCCGATCGGGCACAGCGCGCTCGGCGGGATGAGGCCGTTGGGGTAGCCGCCCCAGGACCGGGCGCCGTCGAAGCTCGGCGGGTAGACGGTGTTGCCGCACTCGACCCGCAGGGCGCCGTCGGCCGGGCCGGGGGCGGGCACCTCCGGCCGCGGGCCGAGGCTCGGCCGCCCGACGTGGAGGACCTGGTCGGCGGGCAGCCGGCGGACGACGACGGCGCCGGCCCGCGCGTCGGCGGCGAGCATGGTCTGCGCGTCCAGCGCGATGCCGACGTGGCCCAGGCCCGACTCGGGGGTGCCGAGGAAGACCAGGTCGCCGGGCAGGACGTCGGCCGGGTCGACGGGCGTGGTGACCGCGAACAGCCCGGCCTGGTCACCGGGCAGGTCGATGCCGGCGTCGCGGTAGACGGTGGAGACCAGCGAGCCGCAGTCCCAGGAGTCCGGGCCGGCCGTCCCCGGCGCGTACGGCCTGCCGAGGGCGTCCATGGCCGCGGTGACCGCGGCCAGCGTCTCCGCGGGCAGCACGAGCACGGACACCGGCCGGCGCGGCAGCTGCGCGGCGCCCCGCTGGGCGCCGCCGGCGGCCGCCCCGACCGGGGTGAGCCCCGCGGGCAGGCCCCGCACGGGGTCGAGCAGCTCCGCCGCCGGGGGTGCGGCCACCCCGGCCTCGCGCAGCTGGTCGAGGTAGGCCCGCCAGTTGGCCGCCGTCTGGGTGTTGACGTCGACCTGCTGGCGCTGCAGGTCCGACAGCTGCCGGTCGACGTCGCCGAGCGCGACGTCGAGCTCCGCGGTCACCGCGTCGGCGGAGGCCTCCAGGTCGGCCACCTCCGCGGCCAGCCGGTCGGCCCGCTGCCGCGCCTCGGCGAGGACGGCGTCGGCGGAGGTCTGCTGGGCGACCGCGGCCTGCCGCTGCTGCTCGGCGGTGCGGACCACCTCGGCGGTATGCGCGTCGACGGCCTCCAGGTAGCCCAGCGCCGCGACGACGTCGGCCGGGTCGCCGCCGGTGAGCAGCACGGTGAGCGGGGTCAGCGCGCCGCCGTCCCGGTAGACCGCCGACGCGTACCGCGCCACCACCGCCTGGTACTGCGCCAGCTCGCCCTCGGCGGCGTCGACCGTGGCGCGCGCGGCGTCGACGTCGGCCTGCGCGTCGGCCAACTGCTCCCGCGCGGCGGCCACCTCGGTCTGCCGCTGCTGCAGGTCGGCCTGGACCTCGGCGGCGCGCTGCTGCAGCCGGTCCAGCGCCTCGCTGTCGAGGACCCCGCTGGTCCCGCCGGGCTGGTCGCTGGGCTCCGCGGCCGCCGGGGCCGCGAGCAGGACGGCGGCCACCGCCGTGACCAGCACGGACACCACGCCCCGCCGGGTGCGCCCCAGGGAACGCGCGTGCATCGGACCACCTCTGCCGTTCCGGACCCCGCCGGTCCGCCGGGGGATCGTCATCTCCCCGGAGCCGCCGCCGCAAGCGGGACACGCACCGCCGGTCCCCCGGTCGGGCGAGGGCTCCCCCGGGCGCGCGTCCCCGGGACTGTCGGACCTCCGGCCTACCGTCCCGCCGTGCTCTTCCCCGCCAGCGGCACGGGCTCCTCGGTGCCGCGCCACGAGCAGGCACCCGCCCTCGGCGAGCGGCCGCTCCCCCGCACCCCCTACGTCCAGGCGAGCATCGAGGACCTCGGCACGCCGCTGGCCGGCGTCACCTTCGTCGTCGTCGACCTGGAGACCACCGGCGGGTCGCCGAAGGACAGCGCGATCACCGAGATCGGGGCGGTCAAGGTGCGCGGCGGCGAGGTGCTCGGGGAGTTCCAGACGCTGGTCGACCCCGGCTGCGAGGTGCCGCCCTACATCAGCGTGCTCACCGGCATCACCACGGCGATGGTCGCCACCGCCCCGCGGATCGACGCCGTGCTGCCGGCCTTCCTGGAGTTCGCCCGCGGCGCCGTCCTCGTGGCGCACAACGCCCCCTTCGACCTCGGGTTCCTGCGGGCGGCCTGCGAGCAGACCGGGACGCCGTGGCCCGCGGCCGCCTCGGTCGACACCGCGGTCCTCGCCCGGCGGCTGCTCTCCCGCGACGAGGTGCCCAACTGCAAGCTGGCCACCCTGGCGCCGTACTTCTCCGCCTCCACCTCGCCCTGCCACCGGGCCCTCGACGACGCCCGCGCGACCGTCGACGTCCTCCACGGCCTGTTCGAACGACTCGGCCCGCTCGGGGTGACGTCGCTCGAGGAGCTGCACGGGCTCACCCGCCAGGTCGACCCGGAACGCCGGAAGAAGCGCCACCTGGCCGACGGCGTCCCGCCCGGCCCGGGCGTCTACGTCTTCCGCGGCCCGCGCGAGGAGCCGCTCTACGTCGGGACGTCGAACGACCTGCGCACCCGCGTCCGCAGCTACTTCTCCTCCGGCGAGCAGCGCAGCCGGATGACCGAGATGGTCGCGCTGGCCCGGCGCGTCGAGGCCATCCCGTGCGCGCACGACCTCGAGGCCGCCGTCCGGGAGCTGCGGCTGATCGCCGAGCACAAGCCGCGCTACAACCGCCGCTCCCGCTTCCCCGAGCGCGCGCTGTGGCTGCGGCTGACCGAGGAGCCCTTCCCCCGGCTGTCGACCGTGCGGCGGGTGCGGCCCGACGCGGGGCTCTTCCTCGGCCCGTTCGCCGACCGGCGGGCCGCGGAGATGGCCACCGCCGCCATCCACGAGGCGCTGCCGCTGCGGCAGTGCACCACCCGGCTGTCCCCGCGGGTGCCCACGAGCACCTGCGCCCTGTTCGGCATGGGCCGCTGCGGCGGCCCGTGCGCGGGCCACCAGTCGGTCGAGGAGTACGCCGCGATCGCCGCGGTGCTGCGCGCCGCGGTGGCCGGCGACCCGAGCGCCCTGGTCGCGCCGCTGCTGGACCGGGTCGACCACCTCTCGGCCGCCCAGCGGTTCGAGGACGCCGGGGTGCTCCGCGACCGGGTCGCGGTCCTCGTGCGCGCGGTGCGCCGACGGCAGCGGCTGGAGTCGCTGGCCGCCGTCCCGGAGCTGGTCATCGCCCGGCCCGACGGCGCCGGCGGGTGGGCGCTGTCGGTCGTCCGGCGGGGCCGCCTGGTCGCCGCCGGGTGCGCCCCGCGCGGGACGTCGGTCCGCGACGCCCTCGCCGTCCTGCGCGCCACCGCCGAGACCACCCCCGACGACGGCGGGCTGGCCGCCACGGTCGACGAGACCGAGCTGGTGATGCGGTGGATGGAGAAGCCCGGCACCCGGCTGGTCGAGGTGACCGGCACGCTCGCCTGCGTCGCCCCGGGCACCGGCGGGCTCAGCGGCTTCCTCGCCCGGGTGGAGGCCGGCCGGGCGCTGCGCGACCCCTTCCACGACGGCCGGCAGCTGGGCACCCGCGCCCGCCCCGACCGGGTCTCGAGCGAGGGACCGGCCGCCGCGGGACCGGTACCCGGCGGCGCCGTGACGCACTGGAACGGCCCTCCTGCAGGGGCCCGCGCCGAGCGGAGCGAGGCGTGGGGGGCCGGAGGGTCCTTCAACTAGCATCGCCGGCGTGATCACCGCCATCGTGATGGTCGACGCGGCCACCGACGCGATCCCCGAGGTGGCGGCCGCGATCGCCGACCTCGACGGCGTGAGCGAGGTCTACTCGACCGCCGGGGAGGTCGACCTGATCGCGATCGTGCGGGTCCGCGAGTTCGACCAGGTGGCCGAGGTGATCGCCGGGCGGATCAACAAGGTGCCCGGCGTGCTGGAGACCGAGACGCACATCGCCTTCCGCGCCTACTCGCGGCACGACCTGGAGGCGGCGTTCTCCCTGGGGCTCGAGGGCGAGTGACTCGAGGGCGAGTGACCGGCCTCAGCGGCCGGCGGCCTCGCGGCTGACGGCCACCCACCGGTCCAGCAGCGCGGCAGCCCGGCCGTCGTCGACCGCGGCGGCGGCCCGTTCGATCCCGGCGCCGAGCAGGTCCCCGAGCTCCCCGCCGCGCTCGTCGAAGGCGGCCAGCGCGGCGGCGGCGTTGAGCAGGACGGCGTCGCGCACCGCCCCCGGCTCGCCGTCGAGGACCCGCCGGAAGACCGCCGCGTTGTGCGCCGGGTCCCCGCCGCGCAGCGCGTCCGGCCCCGCCGGGGCGATGCCGAGTGCGGCCGGGTCCACGCGCCCGGGCGTCACCGCGCCGTCGCGGGCCACCCACACGCTCGACGTCGTCGCGGTGGTCAGCTCGTCCAGCCCGTCGTCGCCGCGGAAGACCAGGGCGCGGGCGCCGCGGCCGGCGACCACCTCGGCCAGGACCGGCGCCATCCGCGCGTCGGCGCAACCGATCGCGGCGGCCACCGGCCGCGCCGGGTTGGTCAGCGGCCCGAGGAAATTGAAGACGGTCCCGATGCCCAGCTCCCGCCGCGGGGCCGCGGTGTGCCGGAAGCTCGGGTGGAACACCGGCGCGAAGAAGAACCCGATGCCGGCCTCCTGCACGCACCGGGCGACGGCCGGGGCCGGCAGGTCGATGACGACGCCGAGCGCCTCGAGCACGTCGGCGGCGCCCGAGGACGACGACGCGGCGCGGTTGCCGTGCTTGGCCACCGGCACCCCCGCGGCCGCGGTCACGACGGCGGCCATCGTCGAGATGTTCACCGTGTGCGCGCCGTCGCCGCCGGTGCCGACGATGTCGACGGTGGGCACCGGCACCTCGACCGGCGTCGCGCGCTCGAGCATCGTGGCCGCGAGGCCCGCGACCTCCTCCGGCGCCTCGCCCTTGGCGCGCAGGGCGACGGCGAACCCGGCCACCTGCGCCGGCGTCGCCTCGCCGGACATCACCTCGCGCATCGCCCACGCCGTGTCCGCGGCGGTGAGGTCCTGGCGGCTCAGCAGGCGCGTCAGCAGGCCGGGCCACGTCGGCCCGGCGGTGGTGCCCGCGCTCACCGCGAGACGGGACGGCGGCCCGCGTGCGCGCGCAGCAGGCCGGCGACGACCTCGGGGGCGGCCAGCGGGTCGACCGGGAACGCGAGGGTGGCGTCGGCCTGCGACCAGTGGGCCAGCCAGCGGTCGGGCTGCCGGGCGATCAGCACGCACAGGGCCGGCCGGTCGGCGACCTCGACGGTCAACTGCCGGGACAGCGCCAGGCCGCCGGTCGGCTGCGCCTCGCCGTCGAGGATGCACAGGTCCACGCCGCCGCCGTCGACGGTGTCGACGACGTCCTCGCCGGTGGCGCACTCGATCCAGGTCAGCGGCCCGACGTCGGGCGCCGGCCGGCGGCCGACGGCGGTGCGGACGGCCTCGCGGACCTCGGGCCGGGAGCTGTAGACCAGGACGGTGGCCGGCGCGTCGCTCACGCCCGGCAGCCTAGTGCCCGCGCGGCTCCCGTCCGGGTGGGCGCGACCCCCGTCCGGGGGACGGTCTCGGGCGGGTCACGGCGCGGCCACGCCGTGCCACCCACGGTCTGTGCACGTCGGCGGCCGATGCCATGATGGGCGACGTGACAACGGCCCCCGTGGCGAGCAGCACCTTCGACACCTCGCGGGTGCACTCCCTGACCCGACCGAACATGGTCAGCGTCGGCACGATCATCTGGCTCTCCAGCGAGCTGATGTTCTTCGCCGGGCTGTTCGCCATGTACTTCACCGCGCGGGCGCGCTCGACCGAGGGCTGGCCCCCGGAACCCACCGAACTGAACCTGCCGTACGCGCTGGTCTTCACGCTGATCCTGGTGGCCTCCTCGGTCACCTGCCAGATCGGCGTGTTCGCGGCCGAGAGCGGCAACGTCTACGGCCTGCGCCGGTGGTTCACGATCACCTTCGTCATGGGGCTGGTCTTCGTGCTGGGCCAGGCGAACGAGTACCGGGTGCTCGTCACCGACCACGCGACCACCATCTCGAGCAGCACCTACGGCTCGGTCTTCTACCTGACGACCGGCTTCCACGCCCTGCACGTCATCGGCGGCCTCGTGGCCTTCGTCTACGTGCTCATCCGGTCCACCATGGGCCGCTTCACGCCGGCGCAGGCGACCTCGGCGATCGTGGTCTCCTACTACTGGCACTTCGTCGACGTCGTGTGGGTCGGGCTCTTCGCCACGATCTACCTGATCCGCTAGGGAACCGGTGTCCACCACGAACCCGCAGTCCGACACCCTGCCCGACGAGGAGCCGCGGCGGTCGCGCTGGTCGCGCCGCCGCCCGGCCGAGGGGACCCCGGCTGCCGCCGCCCGCGCCCGCCGCCGCTCGAAGCAGCGCCGCCGCGTCGGCAACGTCGCCGCCCTGATGGCCGGGCTGGTCCTGACCGGCGCGCTCTACTCGACCCTCGCCCCGGGCGCCCAGGCCGCCGACGAGGGCAGCGAGTCCAGCGCCGAGGCCGCCGGCCGCGAGCTGTACGAGCGCAGCTGCATCAGCTGCCACGGCGAGAACCTCGAGGGCGTGCCCAACCGCGGCCCCTCGCTCATCGGCGTCGGCGAGGCCTCCGTGTACTTCCAGGTGCACACCGGCCGCATGCCGCTGGTCCGCCAGAGCGCCCAGGCCCCCGACAAGCCGGCCATCTTCTCCGACGAGGAGATCGACCAGCTGATGGCCTACGTCCAGGCCAACGGCGGCGGCCCGACCCTCCCCTCGGGCGACCTGCGCGACGGCGACCTGGCCGCCGGCGGTGAGCTGTTCCGGCTCAACTGCGCGCAGTGCCACAACTTCGTCGGCGAGGGTGGCGCGCTCTCCTCGGGCAAGTACGCGCCCAGCCTCGAGGACGCCAACGACCTCGAGATCTACACCGCCATGCTCTCCGGCCCCGAGAACATGCCGGTCTTCGGGGACAACCAGATCACCCCGGAGGAGAAGCGGGCGATCATCAACTACATCCAGACGATCACCGACATGCCCGACCCGGGCGGCGCGGGCATCGGCCGCATCGGCCCGGTCAGCGAGGGCCTGGTCATCTGGACCGTCGCGATCTCCGCGCTGATGTTCGGGATCTTCTGGATGGGGAGCAAGGCGTGACCACGCACGACACCCGCCCCGGCTCGACCGGCGGGGCGGACACCCCGGGCCCGCTGCACGGCGGCCCGGACGACGACTACACCCCCGAGCAGCTCGCGGCCCTCCCCCGCGAGGAGCTCGACCGCCTCGGCGCCCGGTACGACGGCGTGGAGGTGCTCCACGTCGAGCCGGGCCCCGAGCCCGGGTCGGCGCTGGAGCGGCGCGCCGTCCGCCAGGTGGGCCTGACGTTCGGCCTGGCCGGGCTGTCCGCGTTCGCCTTCGTCGTCGTCTACGCCGGCGCCGGCTGGTTCCTGCCCGACTGGCAGTGGGAGCTGGGCAGCGGCACCTTCAGCACGCTCTACACCCCGCTGCTCGGCGCACTCATGGGCCTCGCGTTCACCTTCTTCGGCGTGGGCCTGGTGCTCTACACGAAGAAGCTGCTGCCGCACGAGACGGCGGTGCAGGACAAGCACGACGGCTCGCACTTCGACCGCGTCACCACCGGCGCCACGCTCGTCGGCGGCCTGCACAACAGCGGCCTGAAGCGGCGCAAGCTCCTCACCCGCAGCCTGCTGTTCATGGGCGGCGGCCTGGGCCTGATGCTGATCGCCCCGCTCGGCGGCCTGATCAAGAACCCGAACCGCGGCAACCCGCTGGGTACCACCGAGTGGGCCGAGGGCGTCCGCCTCGTCCGCGACGACGGCACCCCGATCCGCCCCGGCGACCAGGTGCCCGGCTCGCTGGAGACCGTCTTCCCGGCCGTCCCCGGCGGCAACCGGCTGTCCGACGCCGCCACGATGCTGATCCGGCTGCGCCCCGCGCAGCAGGCCGAGGCGGTCCCGCGCGAGGGCCAGGAGGGCTTCGGCTACGGCGACTACGTCGCCTTCTCCAAGATCTGCACGCACGCCGGCTGCCCGGTGTCGCTGTACGAGCAGGAGACCAGCCGGATCCTCTGCCCGTGCCACCAGTCGCAGTTCGACGTCACACAGGGCGCCAAGCCGGTCTTCGGGCCCGCCACCCGCTCGCTGCCGCAGCTGCCCATCACGGTCGACGACGAGGGCTTCTTCGTCGCGCGCAGCGACTACATTGAGGCCGTGGGTCCCACTTACTGGAACCGGGAGCGCATCTGATGGCTCGCACCGCCACCGCGCCGGGGGCGCCCACCACGCGCCTCGGCAAGGCCGCTCTCGAGGTCGACGACCGGCTCATCGTCGCCGGTCCGCTCCGCCGGACGCTGAACAAGGTCTTCCCCGACCACTGGTCGTTCCTCCTCGGGGAGATCGCGCTCTACTCGTTCATCATCCTGTTGCTCACCGGCACGTACCTGACGTTCTTCTTCCAGGCCTCGATGACCGAGGTCACCTACGACGGCTCGTACGCGCCCCTGCGCGGCGTCGACATGTCGATCGCGTACGCCTCGACGCTGGACATCTCGTTCGACGTCCGCGGCGGCCTGCTCATGCGGCAGATGCACCACTGGGCCGCGCTGCTGTTCATGGCCGCGATCGTCTGCCACATGCTGCGGATCTTCTTCACCGGCGCGTTCCGCCGGCCGCGCGAGACCAACTGGCTCATCGGTGTCGCGCTGCTGATCCTCGGCATCTTCGAGGGCTTCGCCGGCTACTCGATGCCGGACGACCTGCTCTCGGGCACCGGCCTCCGGATCATGTCGGCGATCATCCTGTCGATCCCGGTCGTGGGCACCTGGGTGCACTGGGCGGTCTTCGGCGGTGACTACGTCGGGGACCTGATCGTCGGGCGGCTCTACATCGCCCACGTGCTGCTCATCCCGGCGATCATCCTGGCGCTGATCGCGCTGCACCTGCTGATCCTGGTCAAGCAGAAGCACACCCAGTTCCCCGGCCCGGGCCGCACCGAGCACAACGTGGTCGGCAACCGGCTCTTCCCGACCTTCGCCGGCAAGGCGACCGGTCTGCTGCTGGTGGTCTTCGGTGTCTGCGCGGCCCTCGGTGGCCTCGTGCAGATCAACCCGGTGTGGCTGTGGGGCCCGTACAACCCGGCGCAGGTGTCCTCGGCGTCGCAGCCCGACTGGTACGTCATGTTCCTCGACGGCTCGACCCGTCTGTTCCCGGCCTGGGACATCTACCTGCCGGGCAACTACAACATCCCGGCGCTGTTCTGGCCGACGGTCGTGCTCCCCGGCATCATCTTCACGCTCCTGCTCGCCTACCCGGTGCTGGAGCGGAAGCTGACCGGCGACACCGCCTCGCACCACCTGCTCCAGCGCCCGCGCGACGTCCCCGTGCGCACCTCGCTCGGCCTGATGGCGCTCACCTTCTACGTGGTGCTGCTGCTGTCGGGTGCGAACGACGTCATCGCCGACAAGTTCGACATCAGCCTGAACGCGATGACCTGGATGGGCCGCATCGGCCTGATCGTCCTGCCGCCCATCGCGTACGTGCTCACCTACCGGATCTGCCTCGGTCTGCAGCAGCACGACCGTGAGGTCCTCGAGCACGGCATCGAGACCGGTGTCATCCGCCGGCTGCCGCACGGTGAGTTCATCGAGGTCCACCAGCCCCTCGGCCCGGTGGACGCGCACGGCCACAGCGAGCTGGCCTACGGCGGCGCTCCGGTGCCCAAGAAGATGAACCAGGTCGGTGGCGCCCGTCGCGCCATCCGCGGGTTCTTCTCGCCGATCGAGGAGCCGTCGGCGGTGGAGATCGAGCAGCGTGCCGAGGAGCGGGGCCTGTCCGCGGCCGAGCCGGGCCGCGAGCTCACCACCAGCGGCCGTCCGGCCGACGGTGGGCGCCCGGCCGAGGGTGGCCGTCCCGCCGAGGGGGGTCGCCCCTCCGAGGGCGGACGCCCACAGGAGCCGCGCGACTGACGCGACGCACTCAGCACGCAGGGCCCCGGTGGAGCACTCCACCGGGGCCCTGCTGCATCTCCGGGACGAGCGCCCCAGTCGGCCGGACGGGCTGAGCCCCGGGCCGTAGCGCCGGAGACCGCGCGGCGTGGGGTGTGCGGGCCGCGCACAGCCCGCACACCTCGACGGCACCGCACCCCGTCTCCCGGCCGGAGGCGACGCCGGCCGACGACGGTCGGGCCCGCCACGGCACCCACGGCGTGCGGGGACCAGCGGCGCAGCGCCCGACCCAGGCCCGCCGTCGGGGGACGGGTCGCCAGGGCCCACTCCCCCGTCCCGGGGAGCGACCGCCGCGGCCACCACCGCAGCCGTCGTAGCCCCCACGGGGTCGTCGGACGCCCCGCCACGACGGCGACCGTGCTCCGCCCGGGCGCCGTGGCGGCGTACCCCCCGCCGCTCGTCAGCGGGTCTCGTGGGCCCGTGGGCGCCCCTCCGTCATCGATGGCCTCGGCACCGCTCTCGCGGCGTCCCAGGAGCGGCTCAGCACCTGCCCGGACTCCCTCGTGACGAGCAGCGCGGGGAGGCCGGCGCTCTCCCCCGCACCGGAGCGCAGCTCCCGTCCGGCCTGCAGATGCACGAGGGCCCCCTCCCGCGGTGCGGGAGGGGGCCCTCGTCAGCGACGGGACGTCAGCTGGACTGCGCGTTCTGCCCGACGTAGAACTCGAACAGCAGGCCGGCGATGGTCACGAGCAGGCTCACGACGCCGAGGATGATCAGCCAGTCGTACCAGAAGGCCAGACCGAGGCCCGTGACGGCCGCGGAGAGAGCCAGGCCGAAGGGCCAGTAGCTGGCCGGCGGGAAGAAGCCCAGCTCACCGGCGCCCTCGGCGATCTCGGCGTCCTTGCGGTCCTCGGGCCGGGCGTCGATGCGGCGGGAGATGAACCAGAAGAACCCGCCGATGAGGCCGGTGAGCCCCCCGGACAGGATCAGCGCCGTCGTGCCGATCGGCTCCTGCGCCCAGAAGCCGTACACGGCCGCCGCGACGATGCAGAAGACCGCGATGAGGTTGAAGATGAGCGCCTCGACCTTCACGGCCGTCCTCCCTGCGCAGCGTCGGTGCGGTGGTCCTCGGTGCCGGTGGACACGTCAGTCGGCCGCACGCTGGTAGTAGCCGTCGCCCACGCGGAACGGCTCGGTCGTGATGGCCTCGCCGTCCTGGCCGATGCTCTCGAGCGCCTCGCGGGTGTCCTGGCCCGACTCACGGGCGGCCAGGTAGGCCTCGTAGTCCTCGGCGCTGACCACGCGGACCTCGAAGTTCATGTACGCGTGGTACGAGCCGCAGAGCTCCGCGCAGCGCCCGACGTAGGCGCCCTCCTCGTTCGGGTGCAGCTCGAAGACGTTGTCCCGGCCGTTCTCGTTGCCCGGGATGACGTCGAGCTTGAAGAGGAACTCCGGCACCCAGAACGAGTGGATGACGTCGGCGGAGGCGACCTCGAAGCGGATGTCCTGGTCGACCGGCAGCACGAGGATCGGGATCTCGTCGGTCGCGCCGACGGTGTTCACCGGCTCGCCGTCGGGACCGGTGGTCTCCGGGTAGACGAACTGCCAGTTCCACTTGAAGGCGTTGACCGCGATCGTCGTGTCGGGGTCGTCGCTGCGCTCCTGCACGTCGTTCTGCACCGAGACGGTGAAGAAGAACAGGGCCGCGATGATGATGAACGGGAAGATCGAGTACGCGATCTCCAGCGGCAGGTTGTACGCCGTCTGCCGCGGCAGGTCGTCGCCCTTCTTCCGGTGCATGACCACCGACCAGATGATCAGACCCCACACGATGAAGCCGACGATCAGCGCCGCGATGACCGAGCCGGTCCACAGCTGACGGATCTCCGTCGCTTCCTCGGTCACGCCCTCGGGGAACCCGAAGCGCCAGAACTCGTTGTTGAGGTCGCACCCGGTGAGGGTGAGCACCCCCAGGAGACCGAGCGCGGCGACCCGCGCGAGCCTGCTGCGTCGAGCCACTGCCCGCTGCCTCCTCGTCCTCCGCCCGGCGGTTCCCGGGCGGCTCTCCCGGCGCGGCCGCGGGCGGGGTGCCCGCCCTGGTCCGTGCGCCGACCTCAGTCTGGGCCGAGACTAGCCGACCCCGCACGGCGGCCGACCACCGGAGACCCGGTACCGGCGGGTCGGCCGGGACCACCGGGACGCCGGTGACCGGGCCGCTCGTGGGCCTGCTCACCGTGCCGCCTCGACCGCGATGGAGGCGGTTAGAGTCGAGGGCGTGTGGACGCGGCTGCTGACCCCCCGGTGGGTGCTGCTGCACCTGCTGGTGGCCGCCCTGTTCGTCGCCACCTTCTTCCTCGGCTACTGGCAGCTGACCAAGGCCGAAGCCGG
Source organism: Geodermatophilus sp. SYSU D01045 (assembly GCF_054050295.1). NCBI lineage: Bacteria > Bacillati > Actinomycetota > Actinomycetes > Geodermatophilales > Geodermatophilaceae > Geodermatophilus > Geodermatophilus sp. SYSU D01045. The sequence goes on along the minus strand of NZ_JBJGZB010000003.1, from coordinate 178,591 downwards.
CGGTGGAGCGGTCAACTGGAGCTACGCGCTGCAGTGGCCGCTGTACGGGTTCATGGGCCTGTGGTTCTACGTCCGGATGGTCCGCGTCGAGCTGAACCGCCACCCCGACGAGGACGAGCCGACCACCGCCGTCGTCCTGTACCAGCGGCCGCGGGTGGACACCAGCGGGGACCCGGAGCTGGCCGCCTACAACGCCTACCTCGCCGAGCTCAACGAGCGGGCGCTCGGTCAGCGGGGTCCGGGTGGCCGCTGAGCCGCAGCAGGCGACGCTGACCCCCCAGGTGGCCGGCGCGCTCACCCGCTACCGCGTCATGGCCTACGCCGTCGGCGTGATGCTCCTGGTGCTCGTCGCCGTCGCCATCCCGCTGCGCTACGCGGCCGGGATCCCCGAGGTGTCCGCGGTCGTCTCACCCGTCCACGGGCTGCTCTACATCGTCTACCTCGCGACGGCGTTCGACCTGGCCCTCAAGGCGCGGTTCACCGCCAAGGGCACCCTCCTGGTGCTGCTGGCCGGCGTCGTCCCCCTCGTGTCGTTCGTCGCGGAGCGCCGGGTGACCACCCGCGTCCGCGCCGGCCGACCCCTCTGACCGTCCTCCTCACTCCCCGGAGAACCCCGCATGTGCGGCCTGCTGGCCTACCTGTCCACCGACGCGCCCCGGGTCTCCGAGGCCCACGTCGACGACGTCCGCGCGGCGCTGCACTGCCTGCACCACCGCGGGCCGGACGACACCGCCGTGTGGTCCGACGGCAACGTCGTCCTCGGCTTCAACCGGCTGTCGATCATCGACGTCGAGGGCAGCCCCCAGCCCCTCCCCTACGCCGGTGACCGCTACCGGATCCTGTTCAACGGGGAGATCTACAACTACGTCGAGCTGCGCGAGGAGCTGCAGGCCGCGGGCGCACAGCTGGCCACGCACGGCGACACCGAGACGATCGTCGCGGGCTACCACCTGTGGGGCCAGGACGTCGTCCGGCGGCTGCGCGGGATGTTCTCCTTCGTCATCTGGGACACCGAGACCCGCACCGCCTTCGGCGCCCGCGACCCGTTCGGCATCAAGCCGCTGTTCACCGCGCGCCTGGCCGACGGCGGGCTGGTCTTCAGCTCGGAGAAGAAGGCGCTCCTGCAGCTGCTCGGCGGCAGCGCGGCCGCGGGCGGCGTCGACCCGGCGTCGCTGCAGCACTACCTGACGCTGCAGTACGTGCCGGAGCCGGCGACGCTGCACCGCGGCATCCGCCGGATCGAGAGCGGCACGACCTTCACCGTCGTCGACGGCGAGCTGTCCACCGCGCGCTACTTCCACCCCGCCTGGACGCCGCAGCCGGTGCCCGCCGGCCGGGAGCAGGAGCTCTACGACCGCATCGCCGAGGTGCTCGACGAGTCGGTGGCCAAGCACATGCGCGCCGACGTCACCGTCGGCTCGTTCCTCTCCAGCGGCATCGACTCCACCGCGATCGCCGCGCTCGCGCACCGGTACAACCCGGACCTGCTGACGTTCACGGTCGGCTTCCAGCGGCAGGCGCAGTCGGAGATCGAGATCGCCGCCGAGTCGGCGTCGATCCTCGGCGTCAAGCACGTGCCGGTGGAGGTCACCGCCGAGCAGTTCGCCGCGGCCATCCCCGAGGTGGTCTGGTACCTCGACGACCCGGTCGCCGACCCCGCGCTGGTGCCGCTGTACTTCGTGGCCCGCGAGGCGCGCAAGCACGTCAAGGTCGTGCTGTCCGGCGAGGGCGCCGACGAGCTGTTCGGCGGCTACACCATCTACCGCGAGCCGATCAGCCTCGCGTGGGCGTCGAAGCTGCCGCCGGCCGCCCGCCGGGCGATGGCCCGGATCGCCGACGTGCTGCCCGAGGGCGTCCGCGGGCAGGACCTGCTGCGCCGGGCGTCGATCCCGCTCGAGCAGCGGTACTACGGCAACGCCCGCAACCTGCGCGACGACGAGCTGGCCGCGCTGCTGCCCGGCCGCGACCCCGACCTCTCGCACGTCGCGGTCACCGAGGACCTGTACCGGCGCACCCGCGAGGCCGGCTACGACGACGTGACGGCGATGCAGTACGTCGACCTGTTCACCTGGCTGCGCGGCGACATCCTGGTCAAGGCCGACAAGATGACCATGGCCAACTCGCTCGAGCTGCGGGTGCCGTTCCTCGACCCCGAGGTGTTCGCCATCGCGAGCTCGCTCCCGGTCGGGCAGCGGGTGCCGCGCCGCGGCGACGCGACCAAGTACGCGCTGCGCCAGGCGATGCGCCAGATCGTGCCGCCGCGGATCATGAACCGGCGCAAGCTCGGCTTCCCCGTGCCGACGGCGGAGTTCCTCGCCGGCCCGCTGCACGACTGGGCCCGCGGGATCGTCACCGAGAGCCAGACGCAGGAGTGGCTGGACCGCGACGTCGTCCTCGGCCTGCTCGACCGGCTGCGCACCGAGGAGGTGCCGAGCAAGCGCATCGCCCGTCAGCTGTGGTCGGTGCTGGTCTTCATGGTGTGGCACGGGATCTTCGTCGAGGAGCGGATCGTCGTCGACGTCCCGGAGACGGTCTACCCCGTCAAGCTCTGAGAACGCGGAACGGCGCCCGTCCCCTCCCGGGGACGGGCGCCGTTCTGCGTTCTGCTGTTCGGCCCCTCTGCAGGGTCCCGGCGCCGAGGTACGAGGTGCCGGGGGGCAGAGGGGTCCTTCCTCAGTGGAACGAGTCGCCGCACGCGCAGGAGCCCTGCGCGTTCGGGTTGTCGATCGTGAAGCCCTGCTTCTCGATGGTGTCGACGAAGTCGATCACCGCGCCGCCCAGGTACGGCCCGCTCATCCGGTCGACGATGACCTCGACGCCACCGAACTCGTAGGTCTGGTCGCCGTCGAGGAACCGCTCGTCGAAGAAGAGCTGGTAGCGCAGGCCGGAGCAGCCACCGGGCTGGACGGCGATGCGCAGACGCAGGTCGTCGCGGCCCTCCTGGTCCAGCAGCGCCTTGACCTTGGCGGCCGCCGGGTCGCTGAGCAGCACCCCGGTGCTGCCGGTGGTCTCGGTGTCCTGCACCGTCATGTCTGTCCTCCCACATCCGAGGGCGTCCGTTGCGGCACTCCCTGCCGCGGGTCAACACCGCCGTGGCGGCCCCTCTTCCCACTGTACGGCGCGCACCGCGGGAGGCCAGTCCCTCGCGGGGACGCACGTAGACTCGCGGACGTGAAGCTCCGCCTGCCCGGGCGCCGGGACCGCGCCGCCGAGACCGCCCCGGACACCGCCGCCGACCTGACCGAGCAGCAGCTGGTGAAGGCCGGCGGCAAGGGCCGCCCGACGCCCAAGCGCGCCGAGGCGCAGGGCCGCCGTCCCGGCCCTCCCCCGCCGCCGCCCACCACGCGCAAGGAGGCCTACGCCCGCATGCGCCAGCAGCAGGCGCAGCGGCGGGCCGACACCCGGGCGGGCATGGCCCGCGGCGACGACGCCTACCTCCCGGCGCGCGACCGCGGCCCGGTGCGCAAGCTCGTCCGCGACCTGGTCGACGCGCGCCGCAACGCCGGCAGCTTCTTCCTCCCGGTCGCCGCGCTGGTGCTGGTCGGGTACTTCATCCCGAACCCCGCGGTGCAGAACTACACGGTCTTCGTCTGGTTCCTGTTCTTCCTGGTGATCATCGTGGACTCGGTGTTCCTGGGGCGGCGGATCTCGAAGACCGTGCGCCGGCGCTTCCCCGACCAGCCGCACCGGATGAAGGGCCTGGTCTGGTACGGCGTCAGCCGGGCGACGATGATCCGCCGCTGGCGCTTCCCGAAGCCCGAGGTCGCGGTCGGCGCGGAGGTCTGAGGGCGCCGGTCACCCCACGGCCGCGCCGACGACGGAGCGCACGGCCGCGGCGACGGCGTCCGGGCGGTCCCACGGCACGAACGTCAGCGCGTCGTCGAGCCAGGTGACGGAGGTGCCGAGCAGCTGCGCGAGCCGCTCGGCGTCCCGTGGCGGGAAGACCCGGTCGCGGCGGCCCCACGCGACCGCGGCGGGCACGCCGAGCGCCCCGAGGGCCGGGACCGCGGCCAGCAGCGGCCCGGGCCGGGTGGCGGCCACGAACGCGGCCAAGTCGGCCCGCACGCCGGGATCGGTGCGCGCCGGCCGCAGCCAGTCGGCGACCAGCGGCCGGCCGAACCCGCGGGCGGTGAACGGGTTCAGGACCCCCGGCCGGGCCAGCACCCGGGGGACGGCGAGCACCCGGAGCACCGCCGGTACGACCCCGGGCACCCGGGCGACGCGCGGGAGCGGACGCAGCAGCGGCGGCGGGAAGTGCTCGAAGGCGTCGCAGCCGGCCAGCACCAGCCCGGCGACCCGCTCGGGCACCGCCGCGGCGGCCAGCTGCACCAGCGCCCCGCCGGTGTCGTTGCCCACCAGCACGGCCCGCTCGGCGTCCACCCCGTCGAGCACGTCGGCCAGCGCGCCGGCGACCTGCTCCGGCGTGAGCACGCCCCGGTCGGGCACCGCCTGCCGGTGGGCCCCGAGCGGCAGGTCGGGGACCACGATCCTCACGCCTCCCCCGAGCCGCTCGGCCACCGGGTCCCACAGCCGGCCGTCCAGGAGCAGGCCGTGCACCGCCAGCACCGCGGGCTCCCCCACCGCGCCCGTCTGCCGCACCCGGACCGGCCCGACCCGGGTGGGCACCGTCGTCTCCCGCATGGTTGCCTCCTCGTGCCGAGGGGTGTGTAGCAGTCGCTACACACCCGTGAATGTAGCGTCTGCTACATGAGCGCGGCAAGGCACGGCGAGCAGCGTGCGGCGTACCTGGCGGGAGCGGTCGAGCACGTCCTGCGCGAGGGGGTGGCCACCCTCTCGCTGCGGCCGCTGGCCGCGGCCCTGGGCACCAGCGACCGGATGCTCCTCTACTACTTCGGCACCCGCGACGACCTCCTGGCCGCGGTCCTCGGAGCTGTCGGCGAGCAGCTGCAGGCCGGGCTCACCGGCGCCCTCCCCGACGGGGCCGTCCCGCCCGGGCGACTCCTGCCGCTGGTGTGGGCCGCCCTGCAGGAGTCCGGGGCCGAGGCGCACGTCCGGCTCTACCTGGAGGTGTGCGGACTGGCCGCCCGCGGGCGGCAGCCCCACGCCGACCTCGCCCGCCGGGTGGCCGAGGACTGGCTGGGCTGGGTGGGCCCGCGGCTGGCCGTCGACGACGGCGAGCGCGAGGCGGCCGCCGCCGGCCTGCTGGCGGCCCTCGACGGCGTCCTGCTCGTCCGCGCCGTGGCCGGGCCCGACCGCGCGGAGGCGGCCGCGGGCTGGCTGGCGGGGAGGCTGGCCCGGGCCTGAGCAGGTGGGTGCGGGGGTCCGGGGCTAGCGTCGGGCCACGTGGAGTACCGACGCCTCGGCCGTTCCGGCCTGACCATCTCCGAGATCGCCTACGGCAACTGGCTCACCCACGGGGGCCAGGTCGAGGAGGACGCCGCGCAGGCCTGCGTGCGCGCCGCCCTCGACGCCGGCATCACGACCTTCGACACCGCCGACGTCTACGCCGGCACCCGCGCCGAGTCGGTGCTCGGCCGCGCCCTGGCCGGCCAGCGCCGCGAGGGCCTGGAGATCTTCACCAAGGTCTACTGGCCCACCGGCCCCGGCCCCAACGACCGCGGTCTGGGCCGCAAGCACGTCCTGGAGAGCTGCTACGCCTCGCTGCGGCGGCTGCAGACCGACCACATCGACCTCTACCAGGCGCACCGCTACGACGAGACGGTGCCGCTCGAGGAGACGATGGGCGCCTTCGCCGACCTGGTGCGGGCGGGCAAGGTCCTCTACGTCGGCGTCTCCGAGTGGCGGGCCGAGGAGATCGCCGCCGGCGCGGCGCTGGCGCGCGAGCTCGGCATCCAGCTGATCAGCAACCAGCCGCAGTACTCGATGCTGTGGCGGGTCATCGAGGACGAGGTCGTCCCGACGTCGCAGCGCGAGGGCGTCTCGCAGATCGTGTGGTCCCCGCTCGCCCAGGGCGTGCTCACCGGCAAGTACCGGCCCGGCGAGCAGCCGCCCGCCGGCAGCCGGGCCACCGACCCCGAGGCCGGCCGGTTCATCCAGCGCCTCATGACCGACGACGTCCTCACCCGCGTGCAGGACCTGCGCGCGGTCGCCGACGACCTCGGCCTGTCGATGGCCCAGCTCGCCGTCGCCTGGGTGCTGCAGAACGAGAACGTGGCCGCGGCGATCATCGGCGCGACCCGCCCGGAGCAGGTGCACGACAACGTGAAGGCCGCGGGCGTCCGCCTCGAGGACGACGTGATGGCGCGCATCGACGAGGTGCTCGGCGACGTCGTCGAGCGCGACCCGGCGAAGACCGCCCGGGGCTGAACGGCACCGCCCCGGTCTGGACCTCCACCGGAGGTTCAGGCCGGGGCCAGCGCCATCGGCCCGTAGGCCCGGGTCTCGCCGTCGAACAGGCTGACCGCGGCCACGCCCCGGGCCAGCAGGTCCCGCCAGTTCTCGCCCAGCCACGACTCGGCGTCGCCCTGGTTGTCCGCGGGCGGCACCTCGACACCGAGCGCGGCCGGGTCCAGGGTCGCGCCGGTCGGGTCCTCCAGCCGCCACGTCCAGCTCATGGCGCGAGGGTAGTGACCCCGCCGTCCGCCCGCGCCGTGTCCGGGGTGTGACCACCTGCGTGGTTACGCCCCGGATCTCCGCGGGAATGGGAGGTCATCGACCGCCCCGTTCTCCCGGAGGACCGATGACCGTGCCCCCCGCGGGCGCCTCGCGCGCCACGACCCCGCCGCCGTCGACCGACGAGGCCTCGACCGGTCAGCTGATCAGCCAGCTGACCGAGCAGGTGTCCCGCCTGGTCCGCGACGAGGCCCGGCTGGCCCAGGCCGAGATGACGCAGAAGGCCAAGCGGCTGGGCATCGGCGCGGGCCTGTTCGGCGGCGCCGGCCTGTTCGGCTTCCTCGGGCTGTGCGTGCTGGTCGCAACCGCCGTCCTGGCCCTGGACGTCGTCCTGCCCGCGTGGCTCGCCGCGCTGATCGTGGCGGTCGTGCTGTTCGCCGTCGCCGGGATCCTGGCGCTGGTCGGCAAGAAGGACGTGCAGAAGGGCACGCCGCCGGTGCCCACGGAGGCGATCGCCAGCACCAAGGCCGACATCGCGACGGTGAAGGAGAGTGCGCGCCGATGAGCACCCCGTCCGGCAGCTCCCGTCCCGACGACGCCGCCTCCGCGAACGGCCCGACCGACCCCGAGGCCATCAAGGCCGAGATCGAGGCCACCCGCGAGGAACTCGGCCGCACCGTCGACGAGCTCAGCCACCGCCTCGACGTCCCCGCCCGGGCCAAGGAGGGCGCCGCGCGGGCCAAGGACACCGCCGTCGAGACCTACCGCGAGAGCCCGCCCGCCGTCATCGGCGCGGGCGCCGCGCTCGCCGGCCTCGTCGGGCTGGTCGTGTGGCGGCGGCGCCGCAAGCGCCGTCGGGCCGCGGCCGCCGCCACCGGGGCGGGCGCCGCCGTGGCGCAGGCCCGCGCCGAGGCGCGCCGGGCCCGCAAGGAGGCGGCCCGCGAGGCGGCCCGGGCCCGCCGGGCGGTCGCGAGGAACGCGCGGAGGACGAAGGACCGGACCCGCCGGTCCGCGAGGAGGGTGCGGAAGTGAGCAGCAAGGGCGCGAAGCTCGTCTACCGCCCGGTCGGCCTGCTGGGGGGCATCCTCGCCGGCGTCGTCTCCGGGGCGGTCTTCAAACAGGTGTGGAAGCGCATCTCCGGGGAGGACGACGCCCCCGACGCGCTGCAGAGCGAGTACCGCATGCGCGAGGTGGTCCTCGCCGCGGCGATCCAGGGCGCCATCTTCGCCGCCACCAAGGCGGCGATCGACCGGGCCGGCGCGCGCGGCTTCACCAAGCTCACCGGCAGCTGGCCGGGCGACTGACGCCGCCCGGCGCGATGTCGACCGACGGGAGGAGGCCGCAGATGAGCGGCACCAGGCAGCGCGACAGCGCGGTCGACCGGATCCGCGAGCGGGTCGAGGAGAAGGCGGCCCGGCGGGCGGCCGCGCGGGAGGCGGCCGAGCGCGCCGCCCGGGGGGAGGAGGCCGATCCCGGCCGGGTGCCGCCCGGCGGCCCGACGCCGGCCGAGCTCCCTGGGGTGCACGCGACCACCCCCACCCAGATCCCGCCGCGCGGCTGGAAGCAGATCGTCAAGCGGGCGTGGGCCGAGAACAACGCCGACAACATGCCGATCATCGCCGGCGGCGTCGCGTTCTTCGCCTTCCTCGCGATCTTCCCGGCGCTGATCGCGACGATCTCCATCTACGGCCTCGTGGCCTCGCCGGAGACCGTCGCCCGGCAGGTCGAGAGCCTCTCGGCGCAGCTCCCCGACGAGGCGGCGACCCTCATCGGCGACCAGCTCACCGCGATCACCCAGAACAGCGGCGGGGCGCTGTCGCTGTCGCTGGTCGTCTCGGTGCTCGCCGCGCTGTGGTCGGCGTCCGGCGGCACCGGCAACGTGATCACCGCCGTGAACATCGCCTACGACGAGGTGGAGACCCGCGGGTTCGTCAAGCGCAAGGCCATGGCGCTCGGGCTCACCCTCGGCGCCATCGTGTTCGTACTGGTCACCTTCACGCTGGTCGCCGTCGTCCCGGCGGTGCTCGACGCGCTGCCGCTGGGCGTCGTCGGCACGGTCCTCGCGCAGGTCGTGCGCTGGGCGCTGCTGCTCGGGGTGTTCGCCGGCTCCCTGGCGGTGCTCTACCGGGTGGCGCCCGACCGCGACGCACCCAAGCTCAAGTGGGTCAGCCTCGGCGCGATCGTCGTGACGGTCATCTGGGCGCTGGTCAGCCTGGGCTTCAGCTTCTACGTGAACAACTTCGGCTCGTACGACAAGACCTACGGCGCCATCGCCGGCGTCATCGTGCTGATGCTGTGGCTGTACCTCACCTGCTACCTGGTGCTCCTGGGCGCGGAGATCAACTCCGAGTCCGAGCACCAGACGGCCGAGGACACCACCGAGGGCCCACCGGTCCCCATGGGCGAGCGCAACGCCACGATGGCCGACGAGCTCCCCGACCCGCCCGAGCCGACGAAGGAGTCCAAGCAGAAGGCCTGAGGCCGCTCCCCCGCCGGGCGCTGCCTCAGCGCACGTGCGAGGGCACGAACGGCGGCCGGACGGCGACGACGGGCTGCGGGCGGCCCCGGACGTCGACGGCCAGCGGCGTGTCCGGGGCGATGCCGGCCGCGGCGTCGAGCAGGGCCAGCGCGATCCCGGTGCGCAGCGTCGGGGAGAACGTGCCGCTGGTGACCTCGCCGACGCGGCGGCCGGCCTCGTCGAGGACGTCCATGCCGGGGCGCGGGATGCCGCGGCCGGTGGCGCGCAGGCCCCACAGCAGCCGCGTCGCGCCGGACTCCCGCTCGGCCAGCAGCGCCTGCCGGCCCCAGAACGCGGGCTTCTTCCACCCGACCGCCCAGCCGCTGCGCGCCTGGTTGGGGGTGATCCCGCGGGACAGCTCGTGCCCGTGCAGCGGGTAGCCCATCTCGGTGCGCAGCGTGTCCCGCGCGCCCAGCCCGCACGGGCGGATGCCCTCGGCGGCGCCCGCCTCGAGCAGCCGGTCCCACAGCGCGCCGGCCCGCTCGGCGGCGACGAGCAGCTCGTAGCCGTGCTCGCCGGTGTAGCCGGTGCGGCAGACGGTGACCTCCTGCCCCTCCCCACCCGCGAAGGCCATGTAGTCCAGCCCCGCGGCCAGACCGGCGGCCTCGAGGACGGCGGCCGAGCGCGGCCCCTGCACGGCGAGGACGGCGACCTCCTCGTGCCGGTCGGTCACCGTGACGCCGGCCGGTGCGGCGGCGGCGATCCGCGCGAGGACCTCCTGCGCGTTGGCGGCGTTGGGCACGAGCAGCACGTCGTCGGGTGAGTGCAGGTAGACGATGAGGTCGTCGACCACGCCGCCGGCGTCGGCCTCGCCGTCGGGGACGCAGCACAGCGTGTACTGCGCCTGCCCCGGGCCGATCCGGCCGAGGTCGTTGGTCAGGCAGGCGTCGACCAGGGCCGCGGCACCCGGCCCGCGCACGGTGCCGGTGCCCAGGTGGGAGACGTCGAACAGGCCCACCGCCTCGCGCACGGCGGCGTGCTCCGCGAGCACCCCGCCGCCGGCGTACTCGATCGGCATCGACCACCCGCCGAAGTCGGCCAGCTTGGCGCCGGCCGCCACGTGGCGGTCGTGGAGGGGCGAGGTCCGCGCGGTCACCCCCGCACCGTAGCGACGGCGGAGGCCGACACTTCGCCGTCCTCAGGACCGCGCGGAGGCCGGGACCTAGGATCGAGCGGTGCCGCCCACGATCACCGCCACCGACCGCCCGCTCGAGAAGACGCCCGCCGACGCCGTCGTCGTCGGCATCGGGAAGGGGTCCTCCGGGCCGCTGCCCACACCCGGCGCGGAGGCGGTGGACCGGCTCCTGGGCGGCCGCCTGCTGCCCGCCCTGGCCGACCTGGGCGCGCGCGGCGCCGCCGACGAGGTCACCCGGGTGGCCAGCCTCGGGCAGGGACCGTTCCCCGTCGTCGCCGCCGTCGGCCTCGGCGCCCCCGAGGCCACCGGTGGCTACTCCCCCGAGGCGATCCGGCGCGCCGCCGGCGCCGCCAGCCGCGCGCTGGCCGGCCGCGGCTCGGTCGTCACCCTGCTGGCCGCCGTCGGCGGGACCCCGGACGCCGAGCGGCTGCACGCCGTCGGCGAGGGCGCACTGCTGGGCGCGTACGAGTTCACCGCCTACAAGTCCGACCTGCCGGCCGACCGGCCCACCCCGCCGCGCGAGTTCACCGTCGTGGTCCCCGACGCCGGTGCGGCCAAGGCCCCGCTGGCGCGGGTCCGCGCCGTCGCCGACGCGGTCGCGCTGGTGCGCGACCTGGTCAACACCCCGCCCAACGACCTCTACCCGGCCGAGCTCGCCTCCCGCGGCGCCGCCGCCGGCAAGGCCGCCGGCCTGAAGGTGGAGGTGCTCGACGAGGACGACCTCGTCGCCGGCGGCTACGGCGGCATCCTGGCCGTCGGTGCCGGGTCGGTGCGCGGCCCGCGCCTGCTCCGCCTCACCTACACGGGCAAGAAGGCGCAGAAGAAGGTCGCCCTGGTCGGCAAGGGCATCACCTTCGACAGCGGCGGCCTGTCGATCAAGCCGGCCGCGAAGATGGACGAGATGAAGAGCGACATGGCCGGCGCCGCGGCCGTGATCGCCACGGTGTGCCTGGTCGCCCAGCTCGGCCTGCCGGTGGAGGTGACCGCCACCGTCCCGATGGCGGAGAACCTGCCCAGCGGCACCGCCTACCGCCCGGCCGACGTGGTCACCTTCCGCAACGGCAAGAAGGCCGAGATCACCAACACCGACGCCGAGGGCCGGGTGATCCTGGCCGACGCCATCGCCCGCGCCGCCGAGGACGCCCCCGACGTCCTGCTCGAGACCTCGACGCTCACCGGCGCGCAGCTGGTCGCGCTCGGCGCGCGCACCGCCGGCGTCATGGGCAGCGACGACATGCGCGACGCCGTCGTCGCGGCCAGCCGGCGCAGCGGCGAGCCGATGTGGCCGATGCCGATGCCCGAGGAGCTGCGGCGCGGCATCGACTCGCCGGTCGCCGACTTCGTCAACGCCAACGCCGACCGGATGGGCGGCATGCTCGTCGGGGCGCACTTCCTCGCCGAGTTCGTCCCGGCCGGGCTCCCCTGGGCGCACGTCGACATCGCCGGCCCCAGCTTCAACACCGGCGCCCCCTGGGGCCACACGCCCAAGGGCGGCACCGGGGTGCCGGTCCGCACCCTGCTGGCGACCATCGAGGACCTGCTGACCCGCTGACCGCCCGTGCAGCCGCGGACCCCGGCCGCACGCGGCACGGAACCGCCCTCGGCCTGCCCCGTCACCCGGAGTGGCAGGATGGTCGAGGACCATCCCCCACCCGATCGGGTGGGGCAGGCCGAGAGCATCGAGGAGCACGTCGTGAGCGCACCCACCACCCCCGCCGACCTGGTCATCCTCGGTGGTGGCTCGGGTGGCTACGCCGCCGCGCTGCGGGCCGCGGAGCTGGGGATGTCGGTCGTCCTGATCGAGAAGGACAAGGTCGGCGGCACCTGCCTGCACCGTGGGTGCATCCCCACCAAGGCCCTGCTGCACGCCGGCGAGGTCGCCGACCTGGCCCGCGAGGGCGAGCAGTTCGGGGTGAAGACCTCGCTGGCCGGCATCGACATGGACGGCGTCAACTCCTACAAGGACGGCGTCGTCTCGCGGCTGTACAAGGGCCTGCAGGGCCTGATCAAGAGCCGCAAGATCACCTACGTCGAGGGCGAGGGCCGGCTGGTCTCCCCCACCGCGGTGGCGGTGAACGGGCAGACCTACGAGGGCCGCCACGTGCTGCTGGCCACCGGCTCCTACTCGCGCTCCATCCCGGGCGTGGAGCTCGACGGCGTCCGCGTCCTGGACAGCGAGCAGGCGCTCGCGCTCGACCGCGTCCCGACCTCGGCGATCATCCTCGGCGGCGGCGTCATCGGCTGCGAGTTCGCCAGCGCCTGGAAGTCCTTCGGCGTCGACGTCACGATCATCGAGGGCCTCAAGCACCTGGTGCCGCTGGAGGACGAGAACTCCTCCAAGCTCCTCGAGCGCGCCTTCCGCCGCCGGAAGATCAACTTCGAGCTCGGGAACATGGTGTCCTCGGTGCAGTCCACCGAGAACGGCGTCAAGGTCACCCTGCAGAACGGCAAGGAGTTCGAGGCCGAGATCGTGCTGGTGGCCATCGGCCGCGGCCCGGTCAGCCAGGGCCTGGGCTACGAGGAGGCCGGCGTCGCGATGGACCGCGGCTACGTGCTGGTCGACGAGTACTGCCAGACCAACGTGCCGACCATCTCCGCCGTCGGTGACCTCATCCCGACCCTGCAGCTGGCCCACGTCGGGTTCGGCGAGGGCATCCTCGTCGCCGAGCGGCTCGCCGGCCTCCCGGTCGTGCCGATCGACTACGCCGGCGTCCCGCGGGTCACCTACTCCGACCCCGAGGTCGCCTCGGTCGGCCTGACCGAGACCCAGGCCCGCGACGAGTACGGCGACGTCGAGACCCTCGTCTACGACCTGGGCGGCAACGGCCGCAGCCAGATCCTCAAGACCCAGGGCGCGGTCAAGCTGATCCGCCAGAAGGACGGCCCGGTCGTCGGCGTGCACATGGTCGGCAGCCGGGTCGGCGAGCTCGTCGCCGAGGCGCAGCTGATCTTCAACTGGGAGGCCCTCCCCGACGAGGTCGCCTCCCTGATCCACCCGCACCCCACGCAGAGCGAGGCCATCGGCGAGGCCCACCTGGCCCTGGCCGGCAAGCCGCTGCACGCCCACAGCTGAGCCGGCCGGCTCCGCTCTCCGTCTCCCCCACCCGCGCCACCACGAAGGAGCCCCGCCCCGATGCCGACCTCCGTCACCATGCCCGCCCTGGGCGAGAGCGTCACCGAGGGCACGGTCACCCGATGGCTGAAGCAGGAGGGTGAGCAGGTCGAGGTCGACGAGCCGCTGCTCGAGGTCTCGACCGACAAGGTCGACACCGAGATCCCCTCCCCCGCGGCGGGTGTCCTCACCAAGATCCTCGTGTCCGAGGACGAGACCGTCGAGGTCGGCGCCGAGCTGGCCGTGATCGGCGGCGACGGTGACGGCGCGGGTGCCGGCGGCCCGGCCTCCGCCGAGGACGCCACCACCCCGCAGACCCCGGTCGAGCAGGTGGAGGACGCCGGCCCCGGCGCCGCGGACGAGCCGCAGCCGGCTCCCGCCGCCGAGGCCCCGGCCCCCGCCGACCAGGGCGGCGGTCAGGGCGGTGGCGAGGGGACGCCGGTGACCATGCCGGCGCTCGGCGAGAGCGTCACCGAGGGCACCGTCACCCGCTGGCTCAAGGCGGTCGGCGACGAGGTCACCGCGGACGAGCCGCTGCTGGAGGTCTCGACCGACAAGGTCGACACGGAGATCCCGGCCCCGGTGTCGGGGACGCTGCTGTCGATCACCGTCAACGAGGACGAGACCGTCGAGGTCGGCGCGCAGCTGGCCGTGATCGGGTCCGGCGCCGCCGGCGGTGGCGCCTCCGCCCCCGCCGCCCCGGAACCCGCCGCCCAGGAGGCCCCCGCTCCCGCTCCCGCCCCGGCCCCCGCTCCTGCTCCGGCGCCGCGCCAGGAGCAGCAGCCCGCGCCGCAGCCGCCGGCTGCGCCGCCGTCGGTCCCCGCCGGGGCCGACTACGGGTCCGGCGAGGCCGAGACCGTCCGCGCGCAGCAGAGCAGCCAGCCCTCGCAGCCCGCGCGGGCGGAGGCCCCGGCCGGCGCCGCCCCCGCGGCTGGGGCTCCGGCCGACGGTGGCGGCACCTACGTGACGCCACTGGTGCGCCGCCTGGCCGCGGAGCACGGCGTCGACCTGGCCGGCGTCACCGGCACCGGCGTCGGCGGCCGCATCCGCAAGCAGGACGTCCTGGCCGCCGCGGAGGCCGCCTCCGCCCCGGCCGCCGCCCCCGCTCCGGCGGCCGCCCCGGCTCCGGCTGCCGCCGCCCGGCCCACCACGCCGTCGCCGGCGGCCCAGCCGGACACCTCGCTGCGCGGCCGCACCGAGAAGATGTCCCGGCTGCGCGGGGTCATCGCCCGGCGGATGGTCGAGTCGCTGGCGGTCAGCGCCCAGCTGACCACCGTCGTCGAGGTCGACGTCACCCGGATCGCCAAGCTGCGCGACCGGGCGAAGCGGGACTTCGAGGCCCGCGAGGGCGTCAAGCTGTCGTTCCTGCCCTTCTTCGCCAAGGCGGCGGTCGAGGCGCTCAAGGCCCACCCGGCCGTGAACTCCTCGGTCGACATGGAGGCCGGCACGGTCACCTACCACGACCAGGAGAACCTCGGCGTCGCCGTCGACACCGAGCGCGGCCTGCTCGTGCCGGTCATCCACGGCGCCGGCGACCTGAGCATCGGCGGGCTCGCCCGCAAGATCGCCGACCTCGCCGAGCGCACCCGCCTCAACAAGGTGACCCCGGACGAGCTGGGCGGCGGCACGTTCACGCTGACCAACACCGGCAGCCGCGGCGCGCTGTTCGACACGCCGATCATCAACCAGCCGCAGGTGGCGATCCTGGGCACCGGCACCGTGGTCAAGCGCCCGGTCGTGGTGCAGGACCCCGACCTCGGCGAGGTCATCGCGGTGCGGTCGATGGTCTACCTGGCCCTCACCTACGACCACCGGATCGTCGACGGCGCCGACGCCGCGCGGTTCCTCGGCACGGTGAAGGAGCGGCTGGAGGCCGGACAGTTCCAGGGCGAGCTCGGCCTGAGCTGACGTCCCCCGGTCGGGCCCCGGCGCACGCGCCGGGGCCCGACGTCGTACCGGGCAGGGGGGACGAGGAGGGTCATGAAGATCGCCGTCACGGGGGCCTCCGGCCTCATCGGGTCGACGCTGGTGCCGGCGCTGCGCGCCGACGGGCACGAGGTCATCCGGCTGGTGCGCCGCACTCCCCGCACCGCCGACGAGCACCGCTGGGACCCCCAGCACCGGCGGATCGACCCGGCGCTGCTGCGCGACGTCGACGCGGTCGTCAACCTCGCCGGCACCCCGATCCGGCCACGCCCGTTCACCGAGGCCTACCGGCGGGACGTGCTGACCAGCCGGGTGGACAGCACCACCACGATCGCCGAGGCGCTCGCCGCCGCGGCCGCCGAGGACCCCTCGCGCAGGCGGGTGCTGCTGTCGGCCTCCGCGGTCGGCTACTACGGCGACACCGGTGACCGGGTGGTCGAGGAGGACGCACCGCCCGGGGACGACTTCCTCGCCCGCGTCTGCGTGCAGTGGGAGGCCGCCACCGCCCCCGCGGCCGAGGCGGGCGTCCGGGTGGTCACGCTGCGGACCGGCCTGGTCATCGGCCGCGGCGCGATGCTGGTGCGGATCCTCGGCACGGTCTTCCGGTTCGGCCTCGGCGGCCGGATCGGGTCGGGGCAGCAGTACTGGCCGTGGGTGAGCCTGGACGACCAGGTGGGCGCCATCCGCTTCCTGCTGACCGCCGACGAGGTGTCCGGGCCGGTCAACGTCACCGGTCCCGACCCCGTGCGCAACGACGAGTTCGTCCGGGAGCTGGGCCGCGCCGTCCACCGCCCGACGGTCCTGCCGGTGCCCGGCTTCGCCGTCCGGTCGGCGCTCGGCGAGTTCGGCCGTTCCAGCGTCCTCGCCGGGCAGCGGGCGGTGCCGGCCCGGCTGCTCGCGGCCGGCTACCCGTTCCGGCACCGGGACCTGCCCTCCGCCCTCGGCGAGGCGCTCGGTCGCGGCTGACGCGCCGCCGGGCCTCACGCCAGCCGCCCCGCCGTCCCGATCCGCCAGCCGCCGGTGACGGGGACCAGCACCATCGTCACCGGGGCCCGGCCGCGGCCGGCCTCCGTGCGCAGCACCGGGCCGTCCGGGGCCGCGGCCGCCACGACCGCGTACCCCGGCCAGCTGTCGACCAGCCGCACCTGCACGGACCCGTCCCCGGAGTCCCCGGAGGTCGTGGGCTCGACCGTCACGTCGGAAACCGACGGGGCGAAGCCGCGCAGCACCTCGCCGGCGCCGGTGAGGGAGCCCAGGTGGGCACGGTCGGCGGCCAGCAGCGGGCTGTCGGTCGTGTAGACCTCCTCCAGCAGCGCCGGGGAGCCGGTGGCGAACGCCCGTGCGCGGCGGTCGTAGAGATCGGTGAGGACGGCGGTCCAGTCGACCTGCTCCCCCGCCGGCGGAGGGGCCGGCACGGAGGACGGGACCGGCGCGGAGGACGGGACCGGCGCGGAGGAGGGGACCGGCGCGGAGGACGCGGCCGGCACGGAGGATGCGGCCGGCGCGGAGGACGGGACCGGCGCCGCCGCGGACGGCGCCGGGACGGCGGTCTCCGGAGCCGGAGATGCCGCCGGCACCACCGGACCGCCGGGCCCGGACCGGGTCAGCGCCAGCCCGAGCGCCACTGCGCCCAGCACCAGGGCGGCGACCGCGACGGCCGCGGCCGCGCGCCGCGCGACCGGTCCCCCCGGCCACCCGGACCGGTCCGACGGCGCGCGGACCTCGGCGGGCTCGGGCCGGCGGCGCCGCCCGGGCAGCTGGTGGGTCAGCTCGGTGCGCGGCCCGCGGCCGGTCCGTGCCAGCTCGGCGTCGGGGATCCCCGGCGTCGGCAGCCGCACCGGCTCCGGGCGGCAGGCGTGCCGCAGGTCGAGCGCGAAGGCCGCCGCCGGTCCCCGCACGTGGGGATCGGCCGACAGGCCACGGCCGACCACCTCGAGCAGCGCGGCCGGCGTGCCGGGGGCCAGCGCGGCGAGGTCGGGCAGCTCGCCCACGGCGGCGACGGCGAGGGTGTCGGCGGGGGTCGCGGCGTTCCACGGCGGGACGCCGGTCAGCGCGTGGAAGGCGGCCGCGGCGACACCGAAGACGTCGGAGGCCGGTCCGGGAGCGCTCCCGCGCGCGACGGCGGGGTCGACGTAGGCCGGCGTCACCTCACCGGCGGCGTCCTCGCCCAGCACCCGCGCCACGCCGAGGTCGGTGAGCACCGGCCGCCCCTCGGCGGTGAAGACGACGTTGCCCGGGGACAGGTCGCCGTGGACGACGCCCTGCTCGTGCGCACAGGCGAGCGCGGCAGCCACCGGCGCCAGCGCGGTGACCACCTCGCCGGGGCGCAGCCGGCCGCGCCGGGCCAGCAGGGCCGCCAGGCTGCCGCCCTCGAGCAGGTCGAGGACCAGCGCGACCCGGGCCGGTCCGCCGCGCCGGGGCTGGTGCACCACCTCGTGCAGCCGGACCAGGTGCGGGTGGTCGAGGGCGCCCAGCAGCGCCGCCTCCCGCGCCTGCCGTTCGGCGTCGCCGGTCACGAGCAGCTTCACCGCCACCGGCGCGCCGCCGTCGCGGGGCCGGGCGCGCCAGACCTCGCCGGACCCGCCGCGGCCGAGCAGCCGGTCGAGCCGGTAGCCGGGCACGACGGGCGGCGCCGGCGCGTCGTCGCGGCCGTCGCTGGGCGGGGAGGTGGCGGGCACGTCGGGGACCGTAGGCCGCGCCGCCCCCGTCCCGCCCCCGCCGTCCACAGGCCCGGCCGGCGTCCACAGGTCCCGGCTCCGGACGGGTGCCCGGAGCCGGCTGCACCTAGGTTCGGGGCATGCCGCTGCCCGCCGGTGCCGAGGTCGTCGTCGTGGGCGCCGGGCTGGCCGGGCTGTCGGCGGCCACCCGCCTGGCCGCCGCTGGCTGCGACGTGCACGTCCTGGAGGCCTCCGCGCACGCTGGCGGCCGGCTGGCCACCGAGCGGGTCGACGGCTTCGTCGTCGACCGCGGCTTCCAGGTGTTCAACACCGGCTACCCGCGCGCCGCCGACCTCGACCTGCCCGCCCTCGACCTCGGTTTCTTCACCCCCGGGGCGGTCGTCCGCGTCGGGGACCGGGCGCACCGCGTCGCCGACCCGCGCCGCCGGCCGTCGGCGGTGGCGGACACGCTGCGGGCGCCGGTGGGGTCGCTGCCGCACAAGGCGGCGATCGCCGCGTTCTCCGCGCGGGCCGGGTACTGGCCGGTCCCGCGGCTGCTGGCGGCCCAGGAGACCTCCGCGGCGGAGCACCTGCGGCGGGCCGGGGTCGGCGCCACGGCCCTGGAGCGCTTCTTCGGGCCGTTCTTCGCGGGAGTGCTGCTCGAGGACCGGCTGGAGACCTCCAGCCGCTACCTGGACCTGCTGTGGCGCAGCTTCGTCCGCGGCGGCACCGGCCTGCCGGCCCGGGGCATCCAGGCGATCGGCGAGCAGCTGGCCGCCGGGGTCGGCGAGGGGCGAGTCCACCACGGGGTCCGGGTCACCGCGGTCACGGGCACCTCCGTCGACAGCGACGCCGGCCCGGTGCGCGCCGACGCCGTCGTGGTGGCCACCGATCCCGACACCGCGGCCGCCCTGGTGCCGGCGGTGGAGGCCGCCGCGCCCCGCCAGGTGACGACCCACTACCACGTGCTGCCGGCCTCACCGTGGCCCGAGCCGCTCATCGTCCTGGGGACGCCGGGCGGCCGGCTGGTCAACAGCGTGGTGCTCACCGACGCCCAGCCCGCCTACTCCCCCGACGGCCGCGCCCTGCTGGCCAGCAGCTCGCTGGCACCGACCCCGGAGGCCGAGGTGCGCGAGGAGGTGGCCCGGCTGCACGACGTCGCGACGGCGGACCTGCGGCACCTGACCACGGTGACCGTGACCGGCGCGCAGCCGGCCGCGCTGCCCCCGCTGCGGCTGCGCCGCCCGGTCGACCTCGGCGGTGGCCTGTACGTCTGCGGCGACCACCGGGACACCCCGTCCATCCAGGGCGCCATGGCCAGCGGCCGCCGCACCGCCGCCGCGGTGCTGCGCCGGCTGCGGCCCGCGACCGCGACCGCGACCGGAGCGGCCTGATGCCCGCCACCGCCCCGACCATCGTGGCCACGAGCATCGGCTTCGACTCCCGCGGCCGGGGTCCCTACGACTGGGCGCCGGGCCCGGTGTTCGACCTCGCCGTCGAGCTCGCCGGGGCGCCCGCGCAGCCGCGCCTGTGCTACCTGGGCACCGCCACCGGCGACGACCCCGCGCGGCTGGCCGGCGTGTACGGCGCCTTCGCCGGCGGCGCGGTCCGGCTCAGCCACCTGAGCCTGTTCCCCATGCCCACCGTCGCCGACGTCCGGGCGCACCTGCTGGAGCAGGACGTGATCTGGGTGGGCGGCGGGAGCGTGGCCAACCTGCTGGCGGTGTGGCGGGTGCACGGTCTCGACGAGGTGCTGGCCGAGTGCTGGCGGGCCGGGGTCGTGCTCGGCGGGGTGTCGGCGGGGTCGCTGTGCTGGCACGTCGGCGGCACCACCGACTCCTACGGTCCCGACCTGCGCCCGGTGACGAACGGCCTGGGGCTGATCCCCACCTCCAACGGCGTCCACCACGACTCCGAGGAGCGGCGCCGCCCGCTGTACCAGCGGCTGGTCGCCGACGGGACGCTCCCGGCCGGGCACGCCACCGACGACGGCGTGGGCCTGGTCTACCGGGGCACCGCGCTCGTCGAGGCGGTCGCCGACCGGCCGGGCAAAGCGGCCTACCGGGTGGAGCGCGGCCCCGACGGCACCGCCGTCGAGACCCGCCTCGAGCCCCGCCGGCTGCGCTGAGCGCGGGCCTAGGCTGGGAGCCGTGACCGAGTTGCGCGTCGTCCGGGCAGGCACCGTCCCCTACGAGGAGGCCTGGGCACGCCAGCGCGAGATCCACGCCGCGCGGCTGACCGGGGAGGCGCCCGACACGGTGCTGCTGCTCGAGCACCCGTCGGTCTACACCGCGGGCCGGCGCACCGAGCCGCACGAGCGCCCGCTCGACGGCACGCCGGTGGTCGACGTCGACCGCGGCGGCAAGATCACCTGGCACGGGCCCGGCCAGCTGGTCGGCTACCCGATCGTGGCGCTGCCCGACCCGGTCGACGTCGTGGCGCACGTGCGCCGGCTCGAGGACGCGCTGATGGAGGTCTGCGCGTCGGTCGGCGTGGAGACGATGCGCGTCGACGGGCGCAGCGGCGTCTGGGTGGCCGCCGACGCCCCCGGCCCCGGCAGCCGGTTCCGGCCCGAGCGCAAGATCGCCGCGATCGGCGTGCGGGTCGCCCGCGGGGTGACGATGCACGGGTTCGCGCTCAACTGCGACCCCGACCTCGGCGCGTTCGGCGCGATCGTCCCGTGCGGCATCGCCGACGCCGGGGTCACCTCGCTCAGCGCCGAGCTGGGCCGCGACGTCCCGGTGGCCGAGGTGGTCGACGCGGTGGAGGCGGCGATGCGGCGGGTGCTCACCCTCGCCCCCGCCGCCTGAGGGCCCGGCTGCGGCGCAGCACCTCCGTCGGCCTGACCACCTCCCGCGCCGGTGCGGCCCCCGCAGTGGCCTGCGCAGTGGCCTGACCCGGCCGGGCTCCGAGCGGAACGCGGTCGTCAGCGCCCGTCCCGCCCGGACCGGGGTCCGGGCGGGACGGACGATCGTCAGGCGACGACGAAGTTGACCAGCCGGCCGGGGACGGCGATCACGCGCCGCACCGTCTTGCCGTCCAGCTGCGCGGCGACCTTCTCGTCGGCCCGCGCCGCCTCCTCCAGCGCCGCGGCGTCGGCGTCGGCCGGCACGGTCACCTGCGCCCGCACCTTGCCGTTGACCTGGACGGCGACCTGCACGGTGTCCTCGACCAGCCACCGCTCGTCGGCCACCGGGAACGGCGCCCAGGCGATCGACCCGTCGTGCCCGAGGCGGGCCCACAGCTCCTCGGCCAGGTGCGGGGCCAGCGGCGCCACCAGCAGCACCAGCGGCTCGGCCACCGCCCGCGGCACCGGGGAGTCGGCGCCGTAGGCCGCGGTCAGCGCGTTGGTCAGCTCGGCGATCCGGGCGATGGCCACGTTGAACCGCAGCGTCGCCATGCCGTCGCGCACGCCGGCGATCGCCTTGTGCAGCGCCCGCAGCACGTCCTCGGACGGCGCGGCGTCGTCGGCGGCCCGGACCGCGCCGGTCTCCTCGTCGACGACGACCCGCCAGATCCGCTGCAGCAGCCGCTGCGAGCCGACGACGGCCTTGGTGTCCCACGGCCGCGACTGCTCCAGCGGGCCGGTCGACATCTCGTACACCCGGAACGTGTCCGCCCCGTACGCGCCGATCATCTCGTCGGGCGTGACCATGTTCTTGAGGGACTTGCCGATCTTCCCGTACTCGCGGTTGACCGGCTTCCCCTCGTAGAGGAACTGCCCGTCCTCCTCGACCACCTCGGCGGCGGGCACGTAGAAGCCGCGCTCGTCGGTGTAGGCGTAGGCGGAGATGTAGCCCTGGTTGACCAGCCGCCGGAACGGTTCCTCGCTGGACACGTAGCCCAGGTCGTGCAGCACCTTGTGCCAGAAGCGGGCGTACAGCAGGTGCAGGACCGCGTGCTCCATGCCGCCGACGTAGAGGTCCACGCCGCCGACGTCGCCCGGCGACCGCGGGCCCAGCCAGTACCGCTCCAGCTCCGGGTCGACCATCCGGTCGTCGTCGCCCGGGTCCAGGTAGCGCAGGTAGTACCAGCACGAGCCCGCCCAGTTAGGCATGGTGTTGGTCTCGCGCCGGTAGGGCTTCGGCCCGTCACCCAGGTCCAGCTCGACCGTCGTCCACTCGGTGACCCGCGACAGCGGCGGCTCGGGCTGGGAGTCGGCGTCGTCGTCGGCGAAGGTCTTCGGCGAGTAGTCATCGACGTCGGGCAGCAGCACCGGCAGCAGCGACTCGGGCACCGCGCGCGGCAGGCCGTCGGCGTCGTACACGATCGGGAACGGCTCGCCCCAGTAGCGCTGCCGGCTGAACAGCCAGTCGCGCAGCTTGTAGGTGGTCGTCGCCTCGCCGTGCCCGGCGGCCACCAGCCACTCGGTCATCCGCGCGATGGCGGCGGCCTTGTCGGTCAGCCCGTCCAGCGAGACGTGCTCGTTCGACGAGTTGATCATCGGGCCGCTGCCGGTGTACGCGCCGCCGTCGAAGTCGGCGGGCGGCTGCACCGTGCGCACGATCGGCAGGCCGAAGGCCTGCGCGAACTCCCAGTCGCGGGTGTCCTCGCCCGGGACGGCCATGATCGCGCCGGTGCCGTAGCCGGTCAGCACGTAGTCGGCGATGAAGACGGGCAGCTCCTGCCCGGTGACCGGGTTGACGGCGGTGGTGCCCAGCCACACGCCGGTCTTCTCCCGGCTCTCGTTCTGCCGGTCCAGTTCCGAGCGCCGCGAGGCCTGCCGCTGGTACTCGCGCACCGCCTCGCCCGGGGTCGCCGCGCCGCCGGTCCACCGCGGGTCGGTGCCGTCGGGCCACGCGGCCGCGGTCAGCGTCTCGACCAGCGGGTGCTCGGGCGCCAGCACCATGTAGGTCGCGCCGAACAGCGTGTCGGGGCGGGTGGTGAACACCTCGATCGTCTCGTCCCCGGCGGCGAAGCGGATGCGCGCGCCGGTCGAGCGGCCGATCCAGTTGCGCTGCATCTGCTTGACCGAGTCCGACCAGTCCAGCCGGTCCAGGTCGGCCAGCAGCCGCTCGGAGTAGGCGGTGATCCGCATCATCCACTGGGTCAGCGGGCGCCGGAACACCGGGAAGTTGCCGCGCTCGGAGCGGCCGTCGGGGGTGACCTCCTCGTTGGAGAGCACCGTGCCCAGGCCCGGGCACCAGTTGACCGGCGCCTCGTGCAGGTAGGCCAGCCGGTGGGCGTCGACGACCTTCCGCTTGTCGACGTCGGACAGTTCGGCCCACGGCCGCCCCGACGGGTTGGTGCCCGGCGCGGGCTCACGGGTGCCGGCGTCCAGCTCGGCCACCAGCTCCTCGACCGGGCGGGCGCGGCCGGCCTCCTCGTCGAACCAGGCGCCGAAGATCTTCAGGAAGATCCACTGGGTCCACCGGTAGTAGCCCGGGTCGATCGTGGCGAAGGTGCGGCGCTCGTCGTGGTCGACGCCCAGCCGGCGCAGCTGCGCCCGGATCGCCGCGATGTTGGCCTCGGTGGTGATCCGCGGGTGCTGCCCGGTCTGCACGGCGTACTGCTCGGCGGGCAGGCCGAAGGCGTCGTAGCCCATCGGGTGCAGCACGTTGTCGCCGTCCATGCGGCGGAACCGGCTGGTGACGTCGGTGCCCAGGTAGCCCAGGGGGTGCCCGACGTGCAGGCCCGCACCCGAGGGGTACGGGAACATGTCCATGATGAAGGTCTTGGGCCGGCCCTCGACCCGCTCGAAGCCCTCGGACAGGCGGCCCACCGGGTTGGGCGTGTGGAACGTCCCCTCCCGCTCCCACCGGTCCTGCCACTCCAGCTCGATCCGCTGGGCGAGGGCGGGGGTGTAGCGGTGCGGGGGGACGCCCTCCTCGGCCGGCTCGGTCGTGGGCTGGCTGGCCGTCTGGCTCATCGCGGTGCTCCCGGGGTCATCCGTCGGCGGACATGAAAAGACCCCTCACGCAGGAGGGGTCGCCGTGCTGACGTGAGCGTTCAGGTCAGCACGGCCGGAGAAGCAGGCGTCCGCCGGTCACGCCCCCGAGTCTACCGCCCGGGGACTCACCCGGACGGGTCGGTCGGGAGGCTCCGGACTGCACCCGGACGGCGGACCGGCCGTTGTCGTCCTCGTGCGGCGCACTCAGGTGTCCCTCCGGCGTGCGGGGACCGGGCCCCGCGGCCACCTCGTGGTGGTCGCGGCGGTCGCCGCTGCCCTCTTCGCGACCGGCGTCGGCCCGCGCCCGCCCGGGCGGGCCTGGGACGTCGTCTACGACGTCGTCCTCTACCACCTGTCCTGGCTGGCGGCCGGCGCCGCCTGCTGGCTGACCGCCCGGCTCGCCCCCCGCGAGGCCCTCGCCTGGCGGGCGCTGGCCACCTCGCTCGTCGTCGGCGCGGCCGGCAACGTCGCGCGCATCCTCGAGACCGGCCAGGCGGGCACCACGCCGGCCCCCGTGGCCGACACCTGCGTCGCTGTCGCCTACGGCAGCCTCTACGTCGCGCTGTTCGTGCTCATCCGCGCCCGCGTCGCGCGGTTCCTGCCCAGCATGTGGCTCGACGGCGTCGTCGCCGCCCTCGGCACCACCGCGGTCGGCACCGGGTTCCTGCTCGGCCCCTACCTCACCGACAGCAGCCACGTCTCGGTCGCCCAGCTCGCCTGGCCCGGCGCCGACGTGCTGCTGCTGGCCCTCCTGGTGGGGGTCAGCGCCATCCTCGGCGTGCACCTGGACCGCACCCTGCTGACCATCGCCGGGGCCATCGCGCTGTTCTGCGTCGCCGACGCCGCCCTGTTCGTGCTGAGCGCGGAGGGCCGCTACGCCGACGGCGGGCCGCTGGAGCTGGTGTGGCAGGCCGGCGTGCTGCTGGCCGCCGTGGCCGCGTGGCGCACCACCGGCGACCCGCGGCGCGGCGCCGGGCAGGAGGGCGTGCGCATCACCTGGCGGCTGGTCGCGCTGCCGCTGGCCGGCACGCTCGCCGCCCTCGCCGTGCTGGCCGCCGGCTACGGCGACGACCTGCCCGACAGCGCCGGGTGGCTGGCCGTGGGCTGCGTGCTCGCCGCGCTGGCCCGCACCGCGGTCACCTTCCGCGAGGTGCGGTCGTTCGCGGTGGTCCGGCAGGAGGCGCGCACCGACGAGCTCACCGGGCTGCCCAACCGGCGCGCCCTGCTCGAGCGCGCCCGCACCGTCGTCGCCGCGGCGACCACCGCCTCCCCCGCCGCGCTGCTGCTGCTCGACCTCGACGGGTTCAAGGAGGTCAACGACAGCCTCGGGCACGGCGCCGGCGACCAGCTGCTGTGCCAGGTCGGCCCGCGGGTGGCCCCCGCGCTGCGGCCCGGCGAGGTGCTCGCCCGGCTCGGCGGCGACGAGTTCGCCGTCCTGCTGCCCGCCGTCGACCTGGACACCGCCGCCGAGCGCGCCGCTGTCGTCCACGACCTGCTGCGCCGGCCGTTCGAGGTCGACGGCATCCGGCTGCACGTCGGCGTGAGCATCGGCGTGTCGACCGCGCCGGTCCCCGCCGACGACGTCCAGGAGCTGCTGCGCTGCGCCGACGTGGCGATGTACGCGGCCAAGACCGAGCGCGCCGGCGTGCACGTCTACGTCCCCGACCCGACCAGCGGCTCGGGCGAGCGGCTGCGCACGATGGAGGAGCTGCGCACCGCGCTGGCCGAGGACCAGCTCGACGTCCACCTGCAGCCGCAGGTCGCCATGGACGACGGCCACGTCGTCGGCGTCGAGGCGCTGCTGCGGTGGCACCACCCCGGGCGTGGGCTGCTCGGCCCCGCCCAGGTCCTGCCCGCCGCCGAGCAGGCCGGCCTGCTGCGCCCGCTGACCGACACCGTGCTCGCGCGCTCCCTCGACGCGGTCACCCGCTGGTGGGACGAGCACCGGGTGCCGGTGTCGGTGAACCTGTCCGCGGCCAACGTCGCCGACCTGGACCTCCCCGGCAAGGTCGCCGCCGAGCTGGACCGGCGGGGGCTGCCGCCGGCCGCGCTGACCCTGGAGCTGGTCGAGGACACCCTCATGGCCGACCCCGAGCGCGGCCGCACCGTGCTCGGCGAGCTGCGCCGCCTGGGCGTGCGGACCTCCATCGACGACTACGGCACCGGCTACAGCTCGCTGGCCTACCTGCGCCGGCTGCCGGCCGACGAACTCAAGCTCGACCGCAGCCTCACCGCCGACGTCGACCGCGACGAGCGGGCCGCGGCGATCGTGCGGCACACCGTCGCGCTCGCCCACGACCTGGGCCTGAGCCTGGTCGCCGAGGGCGTCGAGGACCTCGCCACCGCCGCCCGCCTCGCCGCGCTGGGCTGCGACGTCGCCCAGGGCTACGCCGTCGCCCGGCCCATGCCGGTCCCCGACCTGCTGCGCTGGCTGACCGCCCACCGCGCAGGGCTGCTCCGCCCGGCCTGAGCGCGCGGGACGGTGTTCCCGGGGATGTGCCTTCCCGCCGGAGCGGGCAGGATGGCCGGAGTCGATCAACCCGGAGGTGCATCCCGTGTCCCGCACACAGTCCCGCGGCCAGGTCATCGGGGCCGAGCTCCAGGAGGGGCTGAGTCACCTCGGCGCCGCCGTCACGGAGGCCGGCCGGGCCGCCGCGGAGCAACTCGCCCCCCGCGTGGACGCCGCGCGCGAGGCGGCCGCCCCCAGGGTCGCCGCCGCCGTCGCGGTGGCCGCGCCCGCCGTCGCCTCGGCCCGCGAGGCCCTGGCCCCGCGGGTGGACGCCGCCCGGGGCGCCGCCAGTCCCGTCCTCGACGCCGCCCGCGAGCGCGTCGACGCCGCCGTCGTGGCGCTCACCCCGCGCGTGGTGGCGGCCCGCGAGGCGGCCAACCCCGTCCTCGACGCCGCCCGCGAGCGCGTCGACGCCGCCGTCGACGCCCTGACCCCGCGCGTGGTCGCCGCCCGCGAGTCCGCCGGCCCGGCGGTCACCTCGGCGCTCACCGCCGCCGGTGCCGCGGCCGCCAAGGCCGCCGCGGACCTCGCGCCCCGGGTGGAGGCCGCCTCGGCCGCCACCCGCAAGGCGCTGGCCGCCGAGGTCGCCCCGCGGGTGGCCGCCGCCAGGGACACCGTCGTCCCGGCGCTGGGGAGCGCCCGCGACAGCCTGGTCGCCGGCGTCGGCACCGCCCTCGGCGAGCTCGAGCACCGGCGCGCGGAGCTCGTCGGCGGCGCCGCGAAGACCGGCCGGAAGGCCAGGCGGAAGACCACGCGGAAGGCCACGCGGAAGACCGCGGAGAAGGCTGCGCAGGTGAGGCGGAAGGTGGGTACGGAGTCCGAGCCGCGCCGCTGGCCGTGGGTGCTGCTCGCGCTGGCGGTCGGTGCGGCGGCGTTCTCGTTCCTGCGCCGCAAGACCGAGGACCCGTGGACGCCGGCACCCGCCGGTGACGGGCCCGTGCCCAGCTACCGAGAGGACCCCGTGCCCAGCTCCCCGAGCAACGACGACTCCGGCAAGACCGTCTCCGACGCCATGTTCGTCGCCGGCGACTCGGCTCCCCCCGAGTCCGACATGGGCATCCGCGACGCCCAGAACGTGGCCGGCGACGACGACGCCGGCGCCACCGACCCGACCCAGACCGCGCCCGAGCCGTTCACCAGCGGCGGCGGGGCGGACGAGGGCCCGACCGCCGGGCCCGCCGCCGGCCAGGCCTGACGATCCGGCACCCGCGCGCCGATCGCCCCCGCTGCCCTCGGGGCGGCGGGGGCGATCGCCGTCCGGGGGTACGGTGGGGATCATGAGCGAGACGGTGGCGACCAGCACCTCCGAGCCGTCCCGGATCGGCCCCTCGGGCCGCAAGCTGCTGCGCCTGGAGGTGCGCAACAGCCAGGTCCCGATCGAGCGCAAGCCGGAGTGGATCAAGACCCGGCTCAAGACCGGCCCGGAGTACACCGAGCTCAAGTCGCTGGTGCGCCGCGAGGGCCTGCACACCGTCTGCGAAGAGGCCGGCTGCCCCAACATCTACGAGTGCTGGGAGGACCGGGAGGCCACCTTCCTCATCGGTGGCGACCAGTGCACCCGGCGCTGCGACTTCTGCCAGATCGACACCGGCAAGCCCGCCGAGTTCGACGCCGACGAGCCCCGCCGCGTCGCCGAGAGCGTCGCGACGATGCAGCTCCGGTACGCCACCGTCACCGGCGTCGCCCGCGACGACCTGCCCGACGGCGGGGCCTGGCTCTACGCCGAGACCGTCCGCCAGATCCACGCCGCCGTCCCCGGCTGCGGCGTCGAGCTGCTCATCCCCGACTTCAACGCCGACCCCGGCCAGCTGGCCGAGGTGTTCTCCTCGCGGCCCGAGGTGCTGGCGCACAACGTCGAGACCGTGCCGCGGATCTTCAAGCGCATCCGCCCCGGCTTCCGCTTCGAGCGGTCGCTCGCGGTGATCACCGCCGCCCGCGAGGCCGGGCTGGTCACCAAGTCCAACCTCATCCTCGGCATGGGCGAGGAGCCCGACGAGGTGGTCGAGACCATGCGCGCCCTGCACGAGGCCGGCTGCGACCTGCTGACGATCACCCAGTACCTGCGGCCCTCGCCGCGGCACCACCCCGTCGTCCGCTGGGTCAAGCCCGACGAGTTCGTCGGTTTCCAGAAGACGGCGGAGGAGATCGGCTTCCCGGGGGTGCTCGCCGGGCCCCTGGTGCGCAGCTCCTACCGGGCCGGGCGGCTCTACCAGCAGGCCGTCGAGGCCCGCGGTCTCACCACTCGGGGCTGACCGCCCCGCGGGCTCACCGGGACCGCTGCGCGACGCCCCTATCCTGGGGACATGGCACGCAGCAAGCCCACAGACTCCCCCGCTCCCGCCGGCAACGCCGGCCGGGGCCCCGCCGCGGGGCGCGGCCGGTCGACGGGCGGTGCCACCGCGGCGGGGAAGGCCGGCAAGCCCGTGAAGACCGGCAAGGACGGCGAGCCGAAGGTGGGCCGGCTGAAGAAGGTCGGCAACCAGGTCCGCATGATCAAGCAGGCCTACTCGCTGACGCGGAAGAACGACCCCAGGCTGCCGTGGTACATGCTCATCGCCTTCGTGGCGGTGGCCGGCGTCATCGAGCTGCTGGCCATCCTGTTCGGGGCGCCGTTCCTCTTCCTGCCGATCGCGGTCCTCTTCGGCGTGCTGGCCGCGATGATCGTCTTCGGCCGCCGCGCGCAGGGCTCGGCCTACCGCCAGGTCGAGGGCCAGCCCGGTGCCGCCGCGTGGGTGCTCGAGGGCATGCGCGGTGACTGGCGGGTCTCCGCCGGCGTCGCCGGCACCGCCCAGCTCGACGCGGTGCACCGGGTGCTCGGCCGCCCGGGCGTCATCCTGGTCGGCGAGGGCTCGCCGGTCCGCGTCCGCGGCCTGCTGGCGCAGGAGAAGAAGCGCATCGCCCGCGTCATCGGCGACACCCCGATCTACGACGTCACCGTGGGCGAGGAGGAGGGGCAGGTCCCCCTCCGCAAGCTCAGCGCCCACGTGATGAAGCTGCCCCGCAACCTGTCCGCCGGTGAGGTCAACACCCTCGGCCGGCGGCTGGCCGCGCTCGGCGGCGCGCGCCCGCCCGTCCCCGGCGGCCCGCTGCCCGGCGGCCGGCAGATGACGGTCAGCCAGCGGCAGGTCCGCCGCCGCTAGGACTCCCCGACGAGAGCCCCGCACCGCCCGGTGCGGGGCTCTCGTCGTTCACAGCCGGTCGAAGGGCTCCGCGTAGCGGAAGGTGCCGCGCTGCTCCGGGCCGGCGAGGCGGCGGGCCTGGAAGTGCTCGGCCCAGGTGGGGTCCGGCGGGTCGACGCCCAGGTCCGAGGCGCGCACGAAGCCGGCCCGCGCGTAGAAGGCCGGGTCGCCGAGCAGCGCCACGAGGCGCTCCCCCGCGGCCTCGGCGACGGCGACCAGCGCGTGCACGAGCACCGTCCCGACGCCCCTCCCCTGCCGGTCCGGCCGCACGCCGAGCGGGCCCAGCCCGAGCGCCGGGGCGTCGAGGGGGTCGATCCACCCGCGGGTGGCGATCACGTGCCCGACGACGTCGTCCCCGTCGACGGCGACCAGCGACAGGTGCGGCAGGAAGCCGGCGTCCGCGCGCAGCTCCCCCACCAACCGGGCCTCGACGTCCGTGGGGAACGCCGCCCGGTGCACCGCGTCGACGGCGGCGGCGTCGGCCGGCCGCTCGCGCCGCACGATCACCTGTCGAGGACGACGGCGGTGTCGGTGATCCGGTCGTGCAGGCCGCGGCCGTCGGCGTCGACCACCAGCGCCGGCACCAGCAGCATGAGCAGCCCGGTGCGGACGACGGCCCGCCAGAGCGCCAGCCGGGACGCGGGGTGCGGGTGCGCCAGCCGCAGGCCCAGCAGCCGCATCCCCGGCGTCTGCCCGACCGCCACGAGGAACACGACGTAGACCACCGCGAACGACAGCAGGCTCCAGTTGCCCGGCAGGTCCGGCGCGGTGAACAGGGCCGCGACGACGGCGGAGAGGAACGCGTCGACCAGGAACGCCAGCACCCGGGTGCCGAAGGGCGCCAGCGACCCGGGCCCGCTCCCCGGCAGGCCCAGCGACGCGCCCCGCCGGCGCTCCTGAGAGGGTGGCTGCGCGTCCCCGACCATGTCCACCAGCGTAGGACCCGCCCGCAGCACGCCCGGCCGACCGCGTGCGACGGCGACCGGTGCGACACGCCGGAGCCGTTGTTACCGCCCCGAAACAGACGGGACACCCCGGGGCAACTCCCCGGCCATAGCTTGCGAGTCGGCTGTCCGCCCCATACCGGAGGATCGATGTTCACCAGTCCCGACGAGGTCGCCGCCTACATCCGCGACAACGACGTCGAGTACGTCGACGTGCGCTTCTGCGACCTGCCCGGCGTCATGCAGCACTTCACCATCCCGGCGTCGGCGTTCGGTGAGGACACCTTCTCCGACGGCCTCGGCTTCGACGGGTCGTCGATCCGGGGGTTCCAGGCGATCAACGAGTCGGACATGCTGCTGCTGCCCGACGCCAACAGCGCCTTCCTCGACCCGTTCCGCAAGAGCAAGACGCTGAACGTCAACTTCTTCATCCACGACCCGATCACGCGCGAGGCCTACAGCCGCGACCCGCGCAACGTGGCGAAGAAGGCCGAGGCGTACCTCGCCAGCAGCGGGATCGCCGACACCGCCTACTTCGGCCCGGAGGCGGAGTTCTACGTCTTCGACTCGATCCGCCACAACACGGGGATCAACGAGGGCTACTACCACATCGACTCGGTCGAGGGCTCCTGGAACTCCGGCTCCGCGACCGGCGCGAACGGCGTCGGCCCGAACCTCGGCTACAAGACCCGCCCCAAGGGCGGCTACTTCCCGGTCGAGCCCTACGACCACTACAGCGACCTGCGCGCCGACATGATGACCAACCTGACCAACGTCGGGCTGGAGCTCGAGCGCGGTCACCACGAGGTCGGCACCGCCGGCCAGGCGGAGATCAACTACAAGTTCGACACCCTGCTGCGGGCCGCCGACAGCCTGATGCTGTTCAAGTACGTCATCAAGAACACGGCCTGGCAGGCGGGCAAGACCGTCACCTTCATGCCCAAGCCGCTGTTCGGTGACAACGGCTCGGGCATGCACTGCCACCAGAGCCTCTGGAAGGACGGCGAGCCGCTCTTCCACGCCGAGACCGGCTACGCGGGCCTGTCCGACACCGCCCGCCACTACATCGGCGGCCTGCTGGCCCACGCCCCGTCGCTGCTGGCCTTCACCAACCCGACGGTGAACAGCTACCACCGCCTGGTGCCCGGCTACGAGGCCCCGATCAACCTCGTCTACTCGGCCCGCAACCGGTCGGCCTGCTGCCGCATCCCGATCTCGGGCGACAACCCGAAGGCCAAGCGCATCGAGTTCCGCGTGCCCGACCCGTCGGCCAACCCCTACCTCGCCTTCTCGGCGATGCTCATGGCCGGCCTCGACGGCATCAAGAACAAGATCGAGCCGCCGGCGCCGGTGGACAAGGACCTCTACGAGCTGCCGCCCGAGGAGGCCCTGGGCATCGAGAAGGTCCCGGCGTCGCTGGACGCCGTCCTGGACCGGCTCGAGGTCGACCACGAGTACCTGATCGACGGCGGCGTCTTCACGCCCGACCTGATCGAGACGTGGATCGAGTACAAGCGGGAGAACGAGATCGACCCGATCCGCCTCCGCCCGCACCCGCACGAGTTCGCGATGTACTACGACATCTGATCGACCACTTCGGCCCCACCTGCAGAAATCTCGCAGGTGGGGCCGAATCGTTCCGAGATCAGTCCGACACTTGTCTGACTGGGCGCGGACCGCCCCCGGCACCCCGCTCGCGCGCCGCTCCCGCGCGCTCCCCCAGCACCGCTGCGATGGACGCCGTCGCCAACTCGTCACCGTCCGGCCACAGGTGCGCGTAGGTGTCGAGCGTCGTCTTGGCACTGGCGTGCCGGAGTCGGTGCTGCACCACTTTTACGTCCGCACCGCAGCCGATCAGCAGTGACGCGAGGTAGTGCCGGAGGTCATGGAAGCGGAGCCCATCCGGCAGCCCCGGCACCCGCTTGCGGGCCGACCGGATCGCCCGCTCGATTGCCCAGCTGGAGGACCGGCCGCCGATCCCGTCGGTGACCATCCATTCCGTCCCGAACTTCGCCACGTAGGGCGACAGCAGCGTCGCCAGCTCCCGCGAGCATGGAAGCGCGGTGCGGGACGTCTTGCTCTTGAGCGGTTGCGGATCGCCATTGCCCTGCTGGACCGGGGTCACGATGCCGCGAAGGAAGTCGACGTGCTCGACCTTCAGCGCAACCACCTCGGCGACTCGCAGACCGGCGAACGCACCCAGCAGGATCGCCGGGCGCAGGTGCTCGGGCACCGCGTCGTGAAGCTGCCAGAGCTGGTCGGTCGTGAGGAGGTAGGGCCGCTGTTCCGCGGTTCGGGGTGAGGTCCGCCGGGAGCACGGAGACCGTGGGATCACACCGTCTAGCACCGCGTCGCCCATGATCTGCGCCAGCCGACGGTGCAGCGCGTAGACGTAGCTGTCGGCATAGCCCTCAGCCCTGAGCTTCACCGTCCACGCCTTGACCTGGGACGGGCGAACGTCGGCGAGCTTGAGGCTCCCGAACTCGCGAACGATCTGGGCCACATGCACCCGCGCCTGCCGCACGGTGCTCGGACGACCGCCGTACCCGGCCTGCCAGGTCTCGCACCAGGCCGCGACAGTCTTCCGCGCGGTCTCCCGGTCGACGTACTCGTTGCGAGTGATCGATGCCGTCTGCTCGTCCAGCCACGCCTGCGCCGCCTGCTTGTTCGGGAAGCACTTGGACCGCTCCCGCTTCGACACCGGGTCGATGAACCGGGGGACGTAGAACGCCTTACCCTTGGCGTTTCTCCGCTTGCTGATCGTGCCCCGCATGGGTCAGCCCTCCTCGTCGCCCCCGCGCTCGTCGAGTACCCGGCGCACAACTCGCTCGATCTCTGCCTGCAGTTCAGACCGGTCGATCGGCCGCTCTGGGATGGGCGCATGTGGTGCGTGCGGATCGGCGAGGGTGACGCGGACTGGGCCGTTCACCCCGACATCGATGGCCTGCCCCGTCCCCTCGGCGTCCCACAGGACGGCCTCGACCTCCTCCCGCGTCACCGGGATCAGGAACGGCAACTCCACGTCGAATACCTGAGCCAGCGCCGCCGCCTCGTTGACCCTGACCGGCCGCTGCGCCAACTCGACTCGCGCCACGGTGGCCTGCCGCCAGGGCGTGCCGTGCTCAGTCATGACCTCGGCGAGCCGTTCCTGGGACCAGCCGCGCGCGGTGCGCAACAGGCGCACGCGCCGGCCCATTCGTTGCTCAGCCGTCTCATCCTGCATGCGAGTAGCTTATGCGTAGGAAGAGTAGAGTCAACAGTGCAGCACCTCACACTGTCGTCATCGCACAGAGGTAGGACTCGGAGTGACCACCAAGCTCCTCAGTCAGCAGGACGTCGCCGACCTGTTCGGTGTCCCCCTCGCGACTGTTCGATATTGGCGAGTGCAACGCACCGGCCCGCGCGCCGCCGTGATCGGCAAGCACGTGCGCTATCGCGAGTGCGACGTGGAGGCCTGGCTCGCCCAGCAGTTCGAGCGCGCGACCGCTGGCCCGGATCCGACCCGGACCCGTCGCCGCAAGGTCGCATCGTCATGACCAGGGACCGGATCCCCCGGAGGGACTGCGCGCGAGTCCTCATGACCGGTCTCCCCATCACCACCGACCCTGATGAGCTGACCGAGGCGGTCATCCTCGGCGACGCTGTGATCGGCTCCCTGGAGGAGTTGCAGACCGCCATGCTGCGGTGCGGCCGGAACGCGGAGCCGGCCATCGTCGCCAATCTGTTCGCCGACGACTGCCTCGAGCCGGCGTGGCTCCCCAGGCTGGTACCCGGCGCCTGGTGCTCGGCCGAGTGGCCGCTGCAAGCCCTGGACCGGGACACCTGGCGGGACTTGTTCCGCGCAGCCGGCTACACGGACGACGGGCACCGGCGAGCCCGCCCCCGAGACGTCGCACGGCTCTACCGCGGCGCCGACGAAGACCACCGGTACGGCTGGTCATGGACCTCGGACCTTGCCCGCGCCCGCTGGTTCGCCGAGCGACCGATCCACGACACGCCTGGGCTCGTGTGGGTCGCCATCGTGGAACCAGCCCAAATGCTCGCCAAGATCCAGGACCGGCGCGAGGCCGAGGTTGTCGTGGACACCGAGGGGCTGAGCATCCAACCGCTGGAGGAGCCACCGTGACCGACCCGCATCATGCGCTAAGCGCGTCGCCCGCCCCGCCCTCGCTCCTTCTGTCACGAAGCACCTCCGTCCTCGCGAAGGCCGCACCGCGCCCCGCCGACGCTTTAGGGACGCCGCGGTGAGCTGGGTCAAGCTGTCGGATGACTTTCCTGAGCGCGCAGCTCATGCAGAACTGTCCGACGCCGCCGTGCGTACTCATATCGACGCCCTCTGCTGGGCGATGCGCCGAGAGTCCGGTCCCCACCTCACCCACCGAGATCTCCGCCGCGCCCTCGACTCGCCAGATGCCGAGCGGGCCATCGCCGAGCTGGTGGCAGCCGGCTGGTGGGTCCCCATGGCCACCGGGGTCCGACTCGTCGAGTGCATGACCGATCAGCCTGAACCCGAGGTGCTCGCCAAACGCCGACAAGCTAACGCCGACCGGCAACGCCGGAAGCGACTCCTCGACGCCGAAATTGACCCGGATACCGGAGAGCATCTGACACCAGGTCAAGTGAAAGCCCGGCGGAAGCAGGACGGAAGCGCGCTCTCGCGCGGATCGTCTCGCGCTCGCGTCGCTGCCCCGACTCGTCCCGACCCGTCCCGGCCCGCCCCGAGTAACGCCCCTACTCACACCGTGAGTCACGCCGTGACAGACGCCGTGACAGACGCCGTGACAGATCATGCCGAGGACTGGCCGGCGGTCCGGCCGATTCCAACCGGCTGGGACGACTTGGCGGACACCGACCCCGACGACCCTTGGCAGGAGGCCGCCCGATGATCATCAACCGCGAGGCTGGCAGCTACCGTCCTAACAGGACACGCTCGACGTCGCCGCCGAGCCGACCACAGTCGGGATCGACCTCGGACAACTCAAGCGGGACGGCTTCGCGCTCGCTGACCACGGCGGGCGATCGGCGCGACGCCCGCCGACACGAGACGCCGATCGTCGTCGACCATCGCGCACACGAGCCCGTTCGGCGTCGGCAACAGTGTGCACCTTTCTCGACCTCCGTCTGGCGCTCATGTCGTCGTCATTGAGTCGGCCGAGTTCTATGCGGCTCCCTGTGAGGCCACCGTCGCCCAGCCGACTCCCCAGGTTTGCATGGTGTAGGCGATGCAATCAGGAGGCGATCGTTGAACAGGTGATCGGTCGCAGGCACTTCTACTGCTCCCCGTCGCAATCTCACAGCGCAGGACGCACCCAGTGCCCACGTCGGCACCATTCCAACGCCGCACGGGGGCGGCCTAAAAAGTTCATGCGGCTCGCCGCTCCGCTCCGCCGGGTACTGGTCGTCCCCCTCCCAACGGCACAAGCACCGACTGACGAGCCGAACACGCTCCGTAACCCTCACGATGGAGACGAAGGATGACCAGAACCGCTGTCCCAACGGGAACCGGGCCATGTGGCCGTCGTCTATGGCGCGCGGTCAGTGAGCGGCAGCCTGAATTGGATCCTGTGCAGCAAGCCCTGCTGACTCAGGCCGTCCGAGTCGTGGATGCCATCGAGTGGCTACACGCAATCGCCGACGACCCGGAGGAATCGAACGCTGAGCGCCGACGCGCGCTGGCCGAGCTTGCCCGGCAGCGAACCCTACTCATGAGGCTGTTGGAGGCCATTCGGCCGATCGTCGGCAGACAAAGAATGCCGGACCCGAACAGTCGACTGGCGCAGCTCCGGCGGATCCACGGACTCGCGTCGATGCGTCGCGAGATCGAGGACGAGTCCGTCCTATGACTGCAACCTCACGGAAAGCCCGTCAATGGGTCCTGCGGTTTACGTCCCGAGCGCAGACTCAACAGCGACATCAATGGCCTTGCGATTCTCCTGGTATGCCTCAACAACCATCTTGACTGCCTTGAGGTCATCTTCATACGTCGCTAGCAGACCAGTGACCGACAAAGGGACAGGAGTCGCAAGGAGGTCATCCACGCTTCCCCGCCGCAGTTGGACGCCTCGGGCGATCGCCTCCAACACCTCGAATGCGCGGTCACTTACATCCGGATCGAGGTCTCCTTGAAGAGACAGGTGAACAACGCCTCGGGTGAAACGGACAGCGAGATGGCGACCGAACAGATCATCTTCTCGCTCAACCTCCTCCACCACGCCCATCGCCCGTCCTACCTGTTCTGCAGCAACCCACAAAACCGAGGCGATGTTGCCCCACCGTCGACCGGACGTGGGTATCCAACCCGCCGCCACGGGGCCCATCAACGACAGGTCCACGCTCAAAACATTTACGAGGTTGGGCCAGACCTTCGCTTGGTTTCGGACCATGTCCTGGACAAGATCGGCTAGGACGCGAGTCCGCGCCTCGATATCCACGACGACAGGCGCCGCGAAGCGAGGCAGCCCAAGCGCCTCGATATCTCCTTGACCAACACTCCCAGGTGCAAGAGCCTCAGCCAGTTCCTGGATCGGGCTCGAGTTGATCAAACCCACGAGGTAAGCGGCTGTAGCGCCCGACTCGCCCGTCACAGCGTGGAGTCCGGACAGCGGAAGGCTGCCGGCTGGGGCCAGAGCAGTCAGCAGTTTCCGGTCCCCCCAGCGCGTAGTAACAGCTAGGTCAGCCCATCCAGCCGTTGCAGGGTGGCCTTCCACGAGGTGAGTGCGGGGGCTGTGGGCCGACCACCAGGGTCTTCCCATACGTCCCTTGAAGTAGCCCTTGACCGTCTTCTCAAGCAGTGGCTTGAAGCGCTCTAGGTGTGCCTCTAGCACCGGCATGTTCGCGGGGAACTCCCCGGTCGGACCGCCGTGAGACCCAGGTAGCCAAATGAGAGTAGGCGCGTCGTCGGGGAGAACGGCCGCATAGGGAAAGACGTCAGAGGTGTTGATCACCCGCTTGAGGTGGGCCAGTTCCTCGGGAGTGAAGCCTCCGCTGTCCTTGGACAGGGCCTGCCGCTCTTCCTCGCTGAGAACGAAAATCCCGGCACGGCTGTCGGGACCGCCGATCTCTGCCAGCACGGCAGCCGAAACATCGCTGGCGTGCTTCTGCCTGAAGGCCTGCGGGGGAGCAATCACGCCCTCGCTCATGACCATCTCAGCCTTGGGTGCCAACTTCTGAATTGCCCTGCGACGACTCAACTGCTGCGAAGTCATGATGACCTCAGCCCAAGATGCGCCGCCAAGGCTGGTGGGGTCGATCCGCGCACGGAACGACTGGACGAACGCCGTGGATGGTCGGTTGGCGTGTGTCCGAATAGCGTCAAGGACAGCTGTGCGATCGTCCCGTCGCGCTTCCCCAATGTAGATGGAGACCCACGGGTTTCCTCGCGGTGAGGGAGTGGAAGTCGGGTCCTCCGGGTCTGTGACTCGCTCCCCAATGACGATCAAATTGTGTTGACCGGGCGCGTCGGGGAAAAGGGTCATCCGCCGAAACAGGATCAGTCGATCGATACGCGTGTGCTCCGCGAGGAACTTGCGAAGCGGGGCGGCCCCTTCGGCCTTGAGCCAGTATTCCGTGGTAATGAACCCGAAGCGGCCACCCTTACGGAGCTTGGAGACACCGAGGATGAGGAAGTTGTACAGGTAGTCGACGTGAGCAGCGGAGAACTGCTGCCAGTATGGGTGCTGCTGGCGCAATGCTTCTAGCGTCTTAGCTATCGACTTTTCGCCGACGTAGGGCGGGTTGCCAACAGCGACGTCCAGCCACTCCCCACTGCTTTGGGGATCCCGAACTCGTTCAATCGAATCTTGGCGTTCGGACGCCGTGGCCCGGTCTTCAAGGCCACCTTCATCCACGGCGGTATCCGTTGTCTGCGCGACGGTGCCGGGCGCCTCGGGATTGTGCAAGGTGAGAGTGTCGGTGCAGTGGATTCGCAAGCCAGGCAGGCGGAGAGTGCTGTCTCCCTGCAGGAGGGGGGAGAACTGCAGCACCAGGTTCACCTCCGCCAGGTATGCACTGAACTGCTGGATCTCGCAGCCCACGAACCCGTCGGTGACTTCACTCAGCCACTCGCGAGTGTCCTCTAGCGCGCCGGCCGCCTTAGCCTCTTGGAAGTGGCGACGGCGCCGCGCTGCACCTTCGACCAGGAATCCCCCACTGCCAGTGGCGATGTCGAGTACCCGCAGAGGTCTTCCTTCGGCTTCTGCAGCTTCGGTCAGGGATCCGTCATCAACGAGGTCCCAGATCAGCTTGATGATGTCGCGTGGGGTGTAGTACTGACCCAGTTGCTTGCGGTCAACGCGCGCCAACTGACGCTGATAGACATCGCCAAGTACGTCGTCACCGAGATCGCCAAGGTACGTGTTCGCCAATTCATAGATGGCGTTGACGTAGACGTCTTCACCAGGGGTGTACCAGGAGAACGCGTTGTGCCTGCCGAACAGTTCAGGGTATTTGCCCTTCGCCCGCTGGTAGGCAACCTCGACCACTTCGGTGACGTTCGACAGGGCAGCCAGCATCTTGTCAAAGCCACCGTCGTGGAGGGCCGGCTCAATGAGGCCGCTGTCCTCCCAGGCTCTCACGAGGAGAAGTCGCGTCGCCGTATAGAAGGCGGTGTGCGCAACAAACTGCTGGACGGCTAGGCCTGGTTCCGACCTGGGTCCGGCGTTGAGGTAGTCCTCGAGCGAACGCGCAGAGGCGGCCTTGTCTGGGCTACCAAGACGCTTATCCAGTTCGCGCAGTTCTTTTTCGAGCAGCGGCCGGTCACTGAGCGGCACGATGTTCTGGTCAAGGAGCGCCCCCGCGTCGACCTGCTTTGCCACGTCAGCATGGATCGATTGGACAACAGAGTCCAGGCGAGTCAGAACCCAGTCGGGAGACGTAATCTCCAGCGACGGGTTCCAAGGAGCCGCTTCGCGAACCCGCTGGATTTTCTCCGGAAGCGAGAGCTCCCGCCTGCGGTGTGCGTTCAGGAAGTCCGCGAGGCGCTGAGCGTCGGGACGGTCTGCCGCCTGCTTGTCCGTCGGGATGAGCGCTAAGGCGCGGAGATCGATCTCTTGAACGCATCGGACAGTCTGCCCGTCGCCATCCAACTCAAAGACGCGCAATCCAGCAAGGTTGGTCAGAACTACCCGCGTAATCCGCGGGCGCCCCTCACGTAGGTAGCGACCCACTTGGGCCTCGTGCCCAACCAGTTGGACGCCACCGTCTGTGCCCTTCACCTCGAAGACGAAAGGATGTGTCACAGCATCTGCCGGAGTGAAGTCCGGGCGCCCTTCGGGCCCAGACACTTCGGCGGCCAAGGTCTGTCCGACCTCGAAGCCGAGGACTGTCTGAGCGAAAGCCGGGAAGACCGTGGGACCGACCGTCGTCCGCTCGTCCGCTCGCCCGTGCGGGTACTTCTTCAGGTACGACGTCCACGAGATCGCGGGGCCGCTGGCGGGGTTGACGCGTATGCCGTTGGCGAACGCCCGCCAGGCTCGCACCGCTTCTAGCGCACTGAGCGCTCCTGCCTGCGCCACTCTGCCATCCCCGTCGTCGTGCATCCTTGCCACAGTCTCTCTATCGGCAGCCAGACACCGACGGCGACTCCCCGATCGGGTGTGATCGACCGCGGGGGAGCTAGAAGATCCGTGGCTGGGGCGCCTCCCTAAGATCAGCGTCAAGCAGTGGCCGGCCGACCCGCTTGGCCCGCCGACGCCCCTGAACGGCGCGGGTGCACGGGAAGCGCTCAGTCGGCAGCAGGCAGAGTGACCTCGGCCAAGCCGACTGCTCTGCCACACCTCGGCACAGCTGAGCGGCGAGCCGGAGACCTCAGACCTGCAGGTGGTCGGAGCGTAGTGTCACCGCCACACTCGGATCTTCAGCTCTCTGGCGGCCTCGAGGGCGGCCTTCTCCACCCGCCTACGAGTGCCCGGACCCTGCGCGATCGGGTATCGGAACTTCTCAAGCGACCGTGTGTAGCGCAGACGCTCAACCGACCCGAGCGGCCGGTCGCACCCGACAGTCCTTGGCGAACCGGCTCTGACCTATTGCCGTCGAAGTGGCTACGGGCAACCCCGAGGTGCGATGTCGTAGCGCGGCGTGGCGACATGCATGAGACGCCGTTGTGGCCTACTGAGGGACATCCCCGCGGTTGCAGCTTAACCGACCGGAGACCAGAGCCTGGTGACGCTCTCGGGTGACAAGGCACCAGAGGTCAGTGACTGCAACTGCACTCGAGAGCCTCGGATAGCGCCGCAAGGATGACGTCACACTTATCGAGGTCTTCGGAGAAGTCGTCCAACGTCATCGAACTTCCTAAGCTGTGCGATTGATCGTGACGTCCGTTCACGATGCGGTCGTAGGCAGCCTGTTCCGGTGTGCCGTTGATTCGGTCCTGGAAATGCTTTTTACAATCCGCGTCGAACATCCCGAGCGTTCCCGCGAGCTCACTACATTTGATGCTGCGCACCACCCTCTTGATCGCCACATCAATGAAGCTATGCACGCGCGACTCTTTGGTCCATTCCTGGCCATAGCGCGCAAGGACCGATCGAATCTCAATCTCGAGGTCAGCGTAGGCGCAGGTCAGGAGGTAATTGACCACCATGGACTCGAGTAGTGGCTTGTCTGCAGAATCAGCCAACGGTTCAAGCGATTGACGAATAAGCGCCAGGAGGTTGCGGGACCTCGCCAAGCCGGACATTCAGCCGAGGATGAATTTCTTGGCGATGCGCACACGGTCTTCAACAACATCGTCGTCTGTGGTACTGCGTGTGATTGTCTCCTGGAAACGCTCATCCTCAAGCAGCTTGGCGTAAGCAGCAGATAGCGCGTCGGGATCTACAACGCCCCCTTCGGGCGCCTCCATGAGGGCGGTCATAACCGCATCAAAGAACGCCGCATTAAGGCCAGCACCGCGACGGAAAGGTCTGGGTCCGAACGCCTGGGCGCTCTTTACGGCGCGCCTGAACTTCTCCTCAAGTCTGGCGAGGGTCTCCATGCCAGGGTCACGGTGCTCACTCATGAAGCCGTTAAGGAAGTCCTTCATCGGCTTCGCGTAGGTTGCGATTGACTCAGAGAGGGCCATCACGCGCAGGATCAATTCGATATCCCGCTTGCGCCGGTCGGGCTGTGGCGATCCGTAGATCGCGCGCCAGTCGTCCCACCTGTTTAGTTCGTGCAAGAGGTCATTGAATGGCCCGTGAGCCACGGCATTGCGGATTTCCTGCGGATACAGAAGAGTTCCGCCGGTGTTGAGCCTCTCGAAAATGTGGTAGATGCTCGTGTCGTCAGACGGATCCAACTGCTGAATGACGAACGCGCGAAGCACTGAGTCATTGAGTCGGTTCCATGCACCGGGGTCATCACGCTCAAGGTCTGCGTACGTCTTGTTCGCGAAGGGACTGTCCTCGTGCAACCCCGTTAGGCGAAAGATTTGTCGACGCCCTCGAGAATTGGGTTCCCCGAAGTAGCCCTCGAAGAAGTATGCGATCGTTCGAAGACGCTGCTGACCGTCGACTACCAGTTGATTGTTGCGGTCAGACCGATCCGTGTAGAGAAATATTGCAGGTACAGGCAGGCCGAGCAAGAAGGACTCGATAAGCCGACTCGCTTGATTCTGCTTCCAAACGAAGTCGCGCTGAAATTCTGGAATGCGCACTTGGCGGCGGCGCCACTTGTCAACCAAGACAGAGAGAGTGTAGTCAGCGGGGAACGTGACGATCTCATAGCTGCGGAGAGCGGCGTCACCATCCTCTTCCTCGCTCGGAACGTCATCGAATGCGACGTCCACTGGGTCCGTACGGTTGCTCGAGGTCGTCACCCGGGTAAGGTACGACACTACGGAATGGCTGGCGGGGTGGGTGTATCCCGGTGGCTACTGGTGTTGCTACGGGGGTGGATGTGAACGTAGAGGCTTCCCCACAAGTGCCGCCGAACCTGGAGAGCAAGCGACTTACAACGCCGGGGCGCCTCACGGACGGAATCAACTGGCCGGAGTGAGCTGAGGGGTCGCGTGTGGTACCACGACCCTCGGCAGGGAGGTGCGGCGCCAGCCCACGTCCCAAAGGCCGCCCTGAGGGCTCGCGACTTCGCCGAGGTCCGCCGCAGTGGCGGGCAGGCGCCGAGTGGAGCTACTAGCCCAGCCGGCGAGGAAGCCTGCGACTGGTTGGGCGGTGTGTCGCTCGAGGGCGTCGCCGCTGATGTCGTAGTTGGCCAAGGTGGTCTCTAGGCGGGCATGGCGCAGCAGGCGCTGGGTGTCTCGCGACGCAATGCCGTGATTGAGCCCGAGGGTGCCGACCGTCCGGTGCAGTGCGTGCAGGCCGCTCGGCCGTTGATTCCGGAGACCCGGGCGGTGCGGGCGACGTAGCGACGTAGCGAGCGTGGATCTATGTCGACGCCGGCACAGGTCCGCTAGAGAGGCCTTGAATTGACTGTCGCAGGACCAAGGGACTTCACCGACGGCGGGCCACCGACCGTGTCCGTTTTGATCTAGGCCGAGCGCAGCGTCGTCGAACGCTGCTTCCACCTAAGCAGCTCCTCGCCTTGATCACCTTCTACGCCGAGCAGGTTGCTGTAGCGCGCTGCCTCGTCTCGCCTCCGCCATCTTCTGGCACCGCGAAGATCCTCCGACAGCCTCGGGATCGTTCCAAGACTCTTCCGACATCGATGCGTGATGAGTGCTCGCTGTCGGGGTTGATTGAGAAGGGTTGATCAAGGAAACCCCTGGTCAGCTCGCATGTTCCATCTCCAGCACTCATTGACCATCACCACGGCCCGAGTTCGCGATGTACTACGACATCTGATCCACCCGGACATCTGATCCACCCGGCACACCCAGGGGCCGGTGACCAGCACCAGCGGTCACCGGCCCCTGTCGTGCCCTGGTGCTGCGCTCAGCCGACGGCTCGGCCGGCCCCGTCCCGGTCGGGCCACCGGCCGCCCCGGGTCACTCCCCGCTGCGCAGCAGACGCCGGGCCCGGACCACCGCGAGCGCCCCGACGCCCGAGGTCACCCCGACCAGCAGGAGCTGCACCCCGAGGAGGTGGCGGGGCAACCCCGGTCTCGCGAGCTGGCCGTCGAAGAAGCCGGACAGGCTGCTGAGCAGGCACACGGCGGCGAGCAGCCCGGCCGCCGCAGCCCCGCGCCGGCCGGGCCAGCGGACCGCTGCCGCGGCGAGCGTGGCCTGCGCGACCATCACCGGAGCGGGCGCGGCGGCGACGGCCCGTCCGCTCCAGGCCTCGGCCGGGGTGTTCCAGCCGGACGCCACGGCGAGGCCGCCGCCGACGCCGTCGAGCAGGAGCACGCCGGCGGTGGCCAGCCCGAGCGTCCGG
Organism: Geodermatophilus sp. SYSU D01045; assembly: GCF_054050295.1. Taxonomy (NCBI): domain Bacteria; kingdom Bacillati; phylum Actinomycetota; class Actinomycetes; order Geodermatophilales; family Geodermatophilaceae; genus Geodermatophilus; species Geodermatophilus sp. SYSU D01045. The sequence continues at coordinate 134,880 of NZ_JBJGZB010000003.1, read as the reverse complement.
CCGCTCCTGTCGATGGGGCCCGGCGACTCGACGACCCGCCGGCTCGTGGTGGGGGCGACCATCGGCGGAACCTCCCGCTCGGCCGATCGACGACCGCAGGGTAGGCGGGGTCTCGCACGGTGGGTACCGGTGTGCTCGCCGCACCTGATCCCCCGCGGGGGAACACGTCCGGAACGCCCCGCCGCCACGGGCGTGGGGCAGAGTCCAAAGTCGGTTCCCCGTGCCGCGCGCCGCTGCCAGGGTGGGCACGCGGCAGTCCCCAACGTGCACCACGCCGTCCACGGGGGAGAGACGGGGCCTCTCATGACCGCTGACACCCGGCCGGATCTCCGCCCCAGCTACCTGGAGCACCGTGCGATGCGCACGGACGCCGAGCGGCTGCGCACCCTCGTCGCCTCGGCGCACCCGGCCGACGCGGACCGGCTGTCCGCGCTGGCCTCCTGGTACGCCAGGTACGAGGGCGCCATCCACGACCACCACACCGCCGAGGAGGCGGTCGTCTATCCCGCGCTGCTGGAACGGGACCCGACCTTCGCCGACGCGGACGGCGAGCTCGAGGGAGAACACCGCGTGCTCGCCGACCGCCTGGCGGTCATGGGCGAGAGCCTCCGGGCACTGCCCGCCGCCGCCGGGGGCAGCAGGTGGGAACGGGACCTGGAGGAGGCCGTCCGTGCCGCGCAGGCACTGCAGGAGATCCTCGGGGTACACCTCCCCCACGAGGAGGACGTCGCCTTCTCCCGGTACCGGCGCGAGTTCACGGCCGAGGAGTTCACGGCCCTGGGCAAGGCCGCGTGGAAGGTCGTCGGCGCGCGCGCCGTCGTGTTCGCCGGGCCGTGGGTGCTCGACCACGCGACCCCGGCCGAACGCGCGGAGATGCTGGCCGCTCAACCGCTGCTGCTCCGGGTCCTGTACCGGCTCGCGCTCCGCCCGCGCTACGAGCGCCTGGCGCGGCCCGTGCGCACCCCCGCTCCCCCGGCGTCGTCACGGCCGGAGGCGTGACGTGCCCACCGTGCCGTGGCGTCGCCGCCTCTCCCCGGTCCCGGACGACGAGTACCTGGTGCTGGCCAGCCGGCTGCCGCTCCGGTCGCTGGTGCAGGTCCCGCGGTTCGTGGGGCTCACCGTCGCGGTCGTCCGTCAGCTGGAGCGCACCGAGGGACTCGTCGGGTACAGCCTGCGGGCCCAGCCGCTCGCCAGGACGTTCTGGACGCTGTCCGCGTGGACCGACGACGCGGCGCTGGGGCGCTTCGCGCGGCAGATGCCGCACGCGGCCGTCATGGCGACGCTGCGCCCGCACATGCGGCCCACGCGGTTCGAGTCGTGGACGTGTCGCGGCGACGAGCTCCCCGTGGCGTGGGACGACGCGATCGAGCGCCTGCTGCGCCCGGCCGGCTCCGCACCGCCGCCGTCCCCGGTCACCTAGGCGACGGCCACCCAGACGACGGTCACCCAGACAACGGTCCCCGGGAGAACGGACCGGGAGGTCCAGCCATGGTGCTCCTCGTCGTGCTGGTCGGGACCTACGCCCTCGCCCGGCTGCTCCCCTCTCGGCTGCACCGGCGCCGCCCTCCGCCGGACGCCGCCCGGGTGGCGATGGCCACCACGATGGCCTTCTCGGGGGTCACCCACGTCCTGAAGCCGGAGCCCTTCGTGCAGCACATGCCGGACCTCGTGCCCGCGCGGGAGCGGGTCGTCTTCTGGACCGGGCTGCTCGAGGTGCTGTTCGGGGTGGGCCTGGCGGCGCCCCACCGCCGGCGCCGGGAGGTGGCTCTCGCCCTCGCGGCGTACCTGGTCGCCGTGTTCCCCGCCAACGTCTACGTCGCCGCGGCGGGCGTCCGGATCGAGGGCCTCCCCGGCGCCTCGCACCCGTGGCTGCGGCTGCCCCTCCAGTTCGTCTACATCGCCTGGACCTTCTGGGCCGTCCCCGGTGCGTGGCAGCTCGCCCGGAGCCGGGTCGCGCAGCTGCGGGACGCGACGGCACCACCGTCCTCCGGCCGGGAGCCGGTCCTGGCCGGGGCGAGGACGTCCTGACCGCGGGCACGGACCCGGGGCCGGCGTCGTCGCCCCGGGGCCGTGCCCGGGAGTCCGCCTGCCCCTGACCACCGCCCTGCACCGCGTCCGGGCGCGTGGCCCGGCGGCGCGGTCCCGCCGGGGGGTTCGCAGACGGCGTCCGCCGAGGCAGAATGCCGGGCAGCGGCTCAGATGCGGGGCGGGCACCCGACCGACGGGAGACGTCGTGGACGCGTCCGACGCGCCGGATCCACCCGAGGACGCCCCGCACGGCGACGACCGCGCGGAGCTGCGGCGGTACCGGGCGCTGGTGGAGTACGCCCCGGACGCCGTCGTGATCCTCGACCTCGACGCGGGCCGGTTCGTCATGGTCAACCGGGCCGCCGAGGAGCTGTTCGGCATGGACCGGGCCGAACTGCTGCAGGTGGGGCCGGTCGAGGTCAGCCCGCCGGAGCAGCCCGACGGGCGGTCCTCGCGGGAGGCGGCGACGGCGCAGCTGGACCGGGCGCTGGCCGGCGAGCGGCCCCGCTTCGACTGGACCCACCGCCGCGCCGACGGCACCGACGTCCCGTGCGAGGTCACCCTGCTGCGGCTGCCCGACCCCGACCGGCGGCTGGTCCGCGGCAGCCTCCTGGACGTCACCGAGCGGCGCGCCACCGAGGCGGCCCTCGCCGCGCAGGCCGCCCGCCGGATCGCGGAGCAGATCGCCCGGCGGGCCGCGGAGGCGAGCGTGGCCCGGCTGCAGGCGACGGTCGCGGGCCTCAACGCGATCGTGTGGGAGCGCGATCCGGCCACGCTGCGGCTCACCTTCGTCAACGAGCGGGCCGAGGAGCTGCTCGGCTACCCGGCCTCGCGGTGGCTGGCCGACGAGGGGCTGTGGTCGCGGATCCTGCACCCCGACGACCACGACGCCGTGCTGGAGCAGGTGCGCCGCGAGGTCGACGCCGGCGCGGTCGACTTCACGCTGACCTACCGGGTGTGCAGCGCCGACGGGCGGTGGGTGTGGCTGCAGCACCTGGGCCACGTCGCCCGCGACGAGGACGGCACCGCCCGCACGCTGCACGCGGTCCTGTTCGACGTCACCGAGGCCCGGCGCCGGGAACGGGCCGCGGAGCTGTTGGCGGCCGCCGGCCAGGCGCTGGCCGCCCCGGGTGCGGTGGAGGACCGGCTGGCCGCGGTGGCCGCGCTCGCCGTCGAGGAGCTCGCCGACCGGGCCCTGGTGTGGCTGCGCGGCGACGACGACCGCCACAGCATCGTCGCCGCCGCTCCCGCCGACGCCGCCCCGGGCCTCACGGGCGTGCCCCTGCTCGTCGTCCCCGAGGAGCTGCGCCCGTCCGTGGAGGCCGGGCAGCCGTTCGTCGTCGGCGCGGTGACCGAGGCACTGCGGGACGAGGCCACCGGGCGCGCGCCGGCCCCGCTGCCCGCCGACCCGCTCGCCGCAGGCCCCCGCCTGGTCGTGCCGCTGGTGACCGGCGGGGAGCGGGTCGGGATGCTGTCCCTGGCCGCCGCGGACGCCGGCCGCCGCTTCGACGACGCGGACCGGGAGCTCGCCGGCGACCTCGGCCGGCTGGTCGCGACGACGGTGGCCGCGGAGCGGCTGGCCGAGCGGCAGCGCCAGCTGCACGACCTCGCGGTGGCCCTGGCCGCCGCCGGCACCGCCGCGGAGGCCGGCGCCGCGCTCACCGCGCGCCTGCACGAGTCGCTGGGCGCGGCGGTGGTCGCGGTGTGCGTGCTCGGCGAGGACGGCCTGCTGCACACCGTCGACGTCCACGGCGACTCCCCGGGGTGGGCCGCCGGGTTCACCACCATCCGGCTGACCGCGCCGGCCCCGCTGGCCGAGGCCGCCCGCACCCGCCGCCCGGTGTGGCTGCCCGACCGCGAGGCGCTGGTGTCCGGCTACCCGGAGATGGCGCCGTACCTGCGCCCGGAGACCCAGGCGACGGCGTCGCTGCCGCTGCTGGCCGGTCCGCGCCTGGTCGGTGCGGTGGCGGTGGTCTTCGACCGGCCGCGGGCCTTCGACGCCGCCGAGCGCGCGTTCCTGCTCACCGTCGCCGGGCAGGTCGCCGGGGCGCTGGAGCGGGCCGCGCTGGCCGACGTGCGCCGGGAGATGGCCGACACCCTGCAGCGCAGCCTGCTGCCGGCGCACCTGCCCACCTCCGAGCGGCTGACGGTGACCGCCCGCTACCTGCCGGCGGTCACCGGCACGTCCGCCGGCGGCGACTGGCACGAGGTGGTGCCCGTGCCCGGCGAGCGGACGGCGCTGGTCGTGGGCGACGTCGTCGGGCACGGCGCCTCGGCGGCGGCCGTCATGGGCCGGCTGTCCAGCGCGCTGTCGGGCGTGCTGCTCACCGGGGAGGGGCCCGCGCGGGCCCTGGAGCTGCTCGACGGCTTCGCCGGGCGGATCGACGGCGCCGGGCTGGCCACCGTCGCCTGCCTGGTCCTCGACCCGGCCACCGGCCGGCTCACCGCCAGCACCGCCGGCCACCCCCCGCCGCTGCTGCTCACCTCCGACGGGTCGGCCGTGCTGCTCGACGGCGGCCACGGCCCGGCGCTCGGCGTGTCCGGCGCCGGCCGGCGTCCGGAGACGGTGAGCGTCCTGCCCCCCGGCGCGACCCTGCTGCTCTACACCGACGGCCTGGTCGAGCGGCCGGGCAGCCTGCTCGACGAGGGGCTCGCGCGGCTGTCGGCGGCGGCCGGGGCGCGGGCGACGGCGCCGCTGCCGGCGCTGGTCGACGGCGTCCTCACCGACCTGCTGGGCGGCCCCGGCGCCGACGACGACGTCGCCGTGCTCGCCGCCCGGCTGCACCCCGCTCCCCTGCGCGTCGAGCTGACCGCGGACCCCGCCCAGCTGGCGCGGCTGCGGCGGGAGGTGTCCCGCTGGGCGCACGAGGCCGCGCTGTCCCCCGACACCACCGGGGACCTGCAGCTGGCGGTCGGGGAGGCCGCGGCCAACGCCGTCGAGCACGCCTACCGGGACGCGACCGAGCCGGGCCGCGTGCAGGTCGAGCTCGTCGCCGACCCCGACGGCGGGGTGGCGGCCACGGTCGTCGACGGGGGCACCTGGCGGCCGGCGGCGGCCGACCCCGGCTTCCGCGGCCGCGGGCTGGACATGATCGCGGCGCTCGCCGGCGGCGTCGACGTCGTCCCCGGCACGGGCGGCACGGCGCTGCGGTTCCGGCTGGCGCCACCGAGCCCGCCACCGCCACCGTCGCCGGGGTCGGCCCCGGTGACGGGCGTCCCCGCCTCGCTGCTGGCCGGGGACGCGCCGCGAGGCCGCCGGCTGGAGCTGACCGGCGACCTCGACCTCGCCGGCGTCGCGGAGGTGCGGACGGCCCTGCTCGCCGAGGCCACCGCCGGTCGGTCGCTGCTGCTGGACCTCACCCGTCTGGGCTTCGTCGCGAGCGTCGGCGCCGGCCTGCTGCTCGAGGCGGCCCGGGCCGCGGCCGGCCACCTGGAGGTCGTGCTGCCGCCCGGCGGGTCGGCCCGGCGACTGCTCGACCTCACCGGTCTGTCCGAGGTCCTGAGCGGCGGGGGCGCGTCCGCGACCCGGTGACGTCGTGGCACCCCGGCCCGGCGTCCTCCCGTCACGGACGAGCCCGACCCGGAACGACGGGGGTCCGGTCAGTGCCCGGCGGGGACCAGCCGGGCCGGCCCCGCGGGCGCCTGCGCCGTCGCGGCGCGCAGCAGCTCGTAGGTCCCCTGGACGGCGGCGGCCCACCGGCCGGCCACCGGTTCGCCGCGCAGCCAGGTGGCGGCGGCGAGCAGCAGCTGCTGGCCGGCCGCCGCCTCGAGGTTGAGGTGGACCGGCAGCGGCAGCACGCGCAGCAGCCCGGCCGGGTGGTCGGTGAGCAGCGTGTCGGCCAGCCCGGCCGCGCCGGAGGCGGCCAGCAGCAGGCGGGTCCGCGGCCCCCACGGCCGGGTCCACGGCACGGTGAGCAGCGCCAGCGTGCTCACGACGTCGAGGACGGCGTGCACCGTCGGCGGCAGCGGCCTGACCGGGGCGAGCGGGTCACCCGGCCGTGACCGCGGCAGCACGACGTCGTCGTCGATGGGCTCCCGGCGGTCCAGCTCGCCGGAGAGGAAGACGTCCACCAGCCGGGCGGACACGTCCGGCGCCGACCAGTGGGCGTTGTGCGCCGCGCCCTCGATCACCACCAGCCGGCCGTCGGGCAGCAGCCGGGTGACCTGCTCGGCCCACGCCTGGGTCAGTGTCCGGTCGTGCCGGCCGCGCACCACCAGGGTCGGCGCGACGACGTCGGGCAGCCGCCGCTCGATCGGGTCGTCCGAGCTGCGGACCAGCTGCTGCACCATCCGGGCCACGCCTGTGGACAGGTACTCGAGCTGCATCACCGGCTGCAGCGTGGGGACCTCGAAGACCTGGTTGCGCAGCACCTGCGGGTACTGCTGCCACGGCCGGCGGTACCGCGGGTCCGGGGTGGGGCCGGACAGCACCAGCCGCTCCACCCGCTCGGGGTGGCGGGCGGCGAGCTCGACGCCGACCTGCGCGCCGATCGAGTTGCCGAAGAAGCTCGCCCGGCCGACCCCGCAGGCGTCGAGCCAGGCCAGCAGGTGGCCGGTCTGCGTGGCGACGTCGGGACCGCCGGGCCGGCGCAGGTGCGGGTCCCGCGGCGAGCGGCCGAAGCCCGGCAGGTCGGGTGCGAGCACGTCGTGTCCGAGGGCCGCCAGGCGCCGCCCCAGCGGCACGAGGTAGCGGCTGGACAGACCCAGCCCGTGCAGCAGCACGACCGGGATGCGGTCCGCGCCCTCGCCGGAGCGCCAGGTCCGGGCGTGCACCCGGGTGCCGAGGGCGGGCACGTCGGTCCAGACCCGTCGCGGGGCCGGACCGGCGGGACGGAGGGAGGTCAGCACGGGCACGGGTCCTCCGGAGGGAGGTGGGACGCCCCGTGGGCTCGGGGCCCGGTCCCCCTACCCCGCACCGCGGGGTGCTCCACACCGCGGCCGTGCCGGCCGGCCCGCGACGAGGCGCTGCGGGAGGCCGGCGTCGCCGCGGTCGCCGACCCGTGGGACGACGGGGAGCGGCTGCCGGGTCGACCCCGGTGGCGTCCGGCCGCCGCGGCCGCCAGCGCCCCGAGGTCGTTGGCCGCCAGGTGCAGCAGCGCCGGCGCCAGCAGGCTGCCGCTGCGCTCGCGCAGCCGGGCGAACAGCACGCCGGCGCCCGCCGTGCCGAGGCAGGCGGCGGTGACCGCGCCGGCCCGGCGCAGCGGGCCCGCGGCCGGCACGGCGACCGCGAGCGTCCGCACGGTCGGCGTCACGTGCCAGAGGCCGAACAGCGCCGCCGCCGCAGCCCGCGCCCGCCGCGCGGGCAGCACCCGCCGCAGCACCGGGGGCAGGACCCCGCGGAACGCCACCTCCTCCCACAGCACGGTGCCGACCGGGATGCGCACCAGCACCCGGACGGCCAGTTCCCGCGTGCCGAGTCCCGTCACGCGGGCGTCGGCGAGCAGGGGTCGCAGGGCCGGGACGGCGAGGGCGGTGGCGTACCCGGCGCCGACCACGGCGGTCCAGGTCCCGGCCTCCCGCGCGCCCGCGGGCAGCCGCCGCGGGTCCAGGCCGAGCTCGGCCCGGGAGATCCCCCGGGAGCGGGCCGCCGCGAGGAGCGTCGCCGCGGCCGCGGCGTTCACCGGTGTGTACGCCCGCTCGGGGAGCCGTGGCACCAGCAGGTCGTTCCAGGCAGCGAGCAGCACGGCCAGGCCGGCGGCCCGGCGGACGTCGGAGCGGCGGGCGGCCATGTGCCCCCCGACCGGGGTCAGCGGGCGCGCGTGTAGGTGAGCACCGCGGGGCCGCCCGGGAAGACGCGGACGTCGTCCAGGACGAGCGCGGTGGGCGCGAACCGCACGCCGAAGGCCGGGCGGCCCGCGCCGGCCACGACCGGGTACTGCTTGACCACCACGCGGTCGATCTCGGGCAGCAGCTCACCGGCCAGCTGCCCGCCGCCGGCGAGGTAGACGTCGAGACCCGGCTCCTGCTTGAGGGCGCGCACGGCGGACAGCGGGTCGCCGCGGACGACGGTGACCTCCGGGGCCGGGGACTCCAGCGACCGCGAGACCACCACCTGCCGCAGGTGGGCGTAGGGGCTGGTGATGCCCGCGGCGAGGGCGGGGTCGTAGGTGCGCCGTCCCATGACGACCGTGTCGAACCGGCGCAGGGCGGCGGTGTCCACCCCGAGGGCCCGGCGCACGTGCGTGGGCAGCGCGTCGGGGAACTCGAGCGCCATCCACTCGGTGAACGGTTCGCTCAGGGGGTAGAAGTCGACCTCGTCGTCGGGGCCCGCGATGAAGCCGTCGACCGACGTCCCGACGTAGTAGACGAGGTCGCGCACGTCCCACCTCCACCGTCGTCGCCGACGTCACGCTCCCGTGGTGCGGCACCGGTGCGCAAGCGGCGACGGGCCGGGGACCCCTGGAGGGTCCCCGGCCCGTCGCCGGGTGGGGCGGAGGATCAGGCGACCGCGGGCTGCCGCAGGTCGGCGTCCACCCCGCCGGTCCCCGCGGCGACCGGGGCGGACGCCCGGCCGGTGCGGAACCGCTCGAGGTCGAGGATGCCCTCGCGCCGGGCGACGATCGTCGGGACCAGCGCCTGACCCGCGACGTTCACCGCGGTGCGGCCCATGTCGAGGATCGGGTCGATCGCCAGCAGCAGGCCGACGCCGGCCAGCGGCAGGCCCAGCGTGGACAGCGTGAGCGTCAGCATGACCACCGCGCCGGTGACGCCGGCGGTGGCAGCCGAGCCGACCACCGACACCAGCGCGATGAGCAGGTAGTCGGTGAGCGAGAGCGGCACGTCGAAGAACTGCGCGACGAAGATCGCCGCCAGCGCCGGGTAGATCGCGGCGCAGCCGTCCATCTTCGTCGTCGCCCCGAGCGGGACGGCGAACGAGGCGTAGGACCGCGGCACGCCCAGGCTCTGCTCGGTGACCCGCTCGGTCACCGGCAGGGTGCCGATCGAGGACCGGGAGACGAAGGCGAGCTGGATCGCCGGCCAGGCGCCGGCGAACCACCGCAGCGGCGAGAGGCCGTGCAGGCGCAGGAGCACCGGGTAGACGACGAACAGCACCAGCGCGAGGCCCGCGTAGACCGAGCCCGCGAAGACGCCGAGGGAGCCGAGCGAGTCCCACCCGTAGGTGGCCACGGCGTTGCCGATGAGGCCCACGGTGCCGAGCGGGGCCAGCAGGATGACCCACCACAGCAGCTTCTGGACGACGGCCAGCGCGGAGCGGACCAGGCCGAGGAACGGCTCGGCCGGCTCGCCGACCTTGAGCACCGCGACGCCGATCGCGACCGACAGCACGATCAGCTGCAGGACGTTGAACGACAGGCCGATCGAGCCGTCGTCAGCGGCGGAGGCCTGCAGGCCGAGGACGTTGCCCGGCACCAGGCCGGTGAGGAAGTCCCACCAGGAGCCGGTGGTCTCGGGCGCGGCCTGCGCGGCCGCGTCGACGCCGCTGTTGCGGCCGGGCTGGGTGAGCAGGCCCAGGCCGATGCCGATGGAGACGGCGATCAGCGCGGTGATCGCGAACCACAGCAGGGTCTGGCCGGCCAGCCGGGCGGCGTTGGAGACCTGGCGGAGGTTGGCGATGCTGACGATGACCGCGGTGACGACGAGCGGCGGGACCAGGACCTTGAGCAGCGTGACGAAGGTCTGGCCGACGGTCTGCAGGGTGCTGGTGAGCCAGTTGGGCGTCCCGTCGGCGACGGGGCCGAGGTCGCGGGCCACGAGGCCGAGCGCGACGCCCAGCACGAGGGCGAGGAGGACCTGCGCCGCGAACGGGACGCGGCGGAGACGTGCGAGCACGGGGGTGCCTTTCAGGGGTTCTGCGGGAGGGACGACGAGCGCGCGCGGCGTCGACAGCCCGCGGTCGTCACCCGGCAGTTGTCCAGCTCACGGCGGCGCGTGAGTCCCCAGGGGTTCGGCACGCCAGGGGTCAATGCGGACGCGGCGGCGCCGCATCCCGGATGTGCCCGGACTCACGCGCCGGCGGCTCCCCCGGAGCCCCTGACGGGTCAGGCGGCGTCGTCGACGGCGGGCGCGTCCTCCACCGCCACCACGACCTCGTTGGTCTGCAGCGTGACCAGCCAGGCCAGCGCGTGGTCCTCGACCGGGCGGCCGGTCACCTGCGCGATGGCCTCGAGCTGGGCGGCGACCAGCCCGCGGGCGGCCTGGTAGACGTCGGCGGCGGACACGGCCATCTCCAGCTCGTCGAGCCACAACCGCCCGTCGGGCAGCACGCGGACGTCGGGCTGGCTGCCGACACCCAGGTCGGCGGCCGCGCTGCCGAGGACCGACATCCCGGCACGCAGCTCGGTGAGCCGGCGGGAGCGGCGGCCGGGCGACGGCGGCATGGACGGCGGCACGGGCTGCGACTCGGACATCTGGGCGCCTCCTGTCGGACGGGCCCCGCGGTCGTCGTGGGCCCCGTCCCCAGGGTCGGCAACCCGGGCGCGACTCCGGACCACGCCTGGGGCGGCGCGGGCGGCTGGGGCGCGAGGGACGAGACGTTGCAGGCCCGACCCGTGCAGCAACCCCTTCCCCGGTCCGGCGGCGGCCTGCACGATGCCCCGCCGTGACCAGCCGCCCGGGGTGCACCCGCCGTCGCCGCCGCCGCTCCGCCCGCTCCTCCCGGAACTCCTGCGACGGCTGGGACGGCTGCTCGGAGGGCTGCGACGCGATCGGCCTGCTCACCCTCCTCTGGCTGGCCCTGCCCGCGGCGCTGGTCACCCCGGCGCCGGCCGGGACGCCGTGGGCGGCGCGCTGGCCGGTCCGGCTCGTCGTCGCCTACCGGGAGCGGGTCAGCCCCACCCGCCCGCCGGTGTGCCCGTTCACGCCCACCTGCTCGACCTACGGGCTGGAGGCGCTGCGCCGGCACGGCACGCTGCGCGGGCTGCGGCTGACCCTCGGCCGGCTGCGCCGCTGCCGCCCCGGCGCCGGCGGCAGCGACCCGGTGCCGCCGGCCCGGGCTCAGGCGTAGCCCCAGACCTCCTGGGCGACCTCGACGACGAGCGCCAGCTTGGCCACCTGCTCGTCGCGGGTCAGCGCGTTGCCCTCGACGGTCGAGGAGAAGCCGCACTGCGGGGAGATCGCCAGCTGCTCCAGCGGCACGTGGCGCGACGCCTCGTCGATGCGCCGCTTGAGGTCGTCCTTCGACTCGAGCGCGGGCCGCTTCGTCGTCACCAGGCCCAGCACCACCCGCTTCCCCGGCGGGACGAACCGCAACGGCTCGAAGCCGCCGGAGCGGGCGTCGTCGTACTCGAGGAAGAAGCCGTCGACCTCCAGGCCGCCGAACAGCGCCTCGGCGACGAAGTCGTAGCCGCCCTCGGCCACCCAGGAGGAGCGGAAGTTGCCGCGGCACATGTGCGTGGTGACCGTCAGGCCCTCGGGCCGGCCGGCCAGCGCGGCGTTGATCTGCCGGATGTAGCGCTCGTGCTGGTGCTCGGCGTCGCGGCCCTGGGCGGCGAGCTCGGCCCGCTGGGCGGGGTCGTTGAGGTAGGCCAGGCTGGTGTCGTCGAGCTGCAGGTAGGTGCAGCCCAGCGCGGCGACGCCCCGGACCTGCTGCGCGTAGGCCGCCGACAGGGCGTCCCAGAACGCGTCCTCGTCGGGGTAGACGGCCGGGTCGATCGCCGCGGCGCCGCCGCGGTAGTGGACCATCGACGGGGAGGGGATGGTCAGCTTCGCCGTCTGCCCCTCCCCCACCCGCGACTGCAGGTACGCGAGGTGCTCGCCGAAGACCGGCTCCCCGATCGACAGCGGGCCGTCCACGTGCAGGCCGGCCGGGGTGAAGTCGATCGTGCCGTCGGCGTTCCTGAAGTGGACGACGATGTCCTCGCCGGTCACCCTGCTGATGCCGCCGATGGCGTAGATGAAGTCCATGTGCCACGAGGCGCGGCGGAACTCGCCGTCGGTGGCGGTGCGCAGGCCGACGTCGCCCTGCAGCCGGACGACGTCGGCGATGGCCTCGTCCTCGATCCCGCGCAGCTCGGCGTCGTCGATCTCCCCGGCGGCGTGCCGGGCGCGGGCCTCGAGCAGCGACGCGGGGCGCAGCAGGCTGCCGACGTGGTCGGCGCGGAACGGCGGGCCGGAGGTGTCGGTCATGCCGCGAGCCTGGCGCAGGACGGCCCCGGACGCGCGCCGGCGGCGGCCCCCTCGGTGGGGACCGCCGCCGGGACGGGGTGGTGCGGGTGTCAGGCGACCGGGTCGATCCGGTCGGTCGCCGGGGCGTTCACCGGCCGGTTGGCCATGAGGTGGGCCGTGAACGCGTCCAGGTCGATCGAGGTGGTGACGGCGTTCGTGCCGTTGGTGAGCTGCGAGAAGCCGTCACCCCCGCCGGCCAGGAAGTTGTTCACCGTCACCCGGTAGACCTGGGTGGGGACGACCGGGACGCCGTCGATCGCCAGGGCGTTCACCCGGGCACCGCTGCACGGGTCCGTCGCCGAGCCCGCGGGCGCCGCCGGGTCGACGACGTAGTTCACCGTCGACGACGGCTGGAGCACGACCGCGTTGCCGGTGCGGGCGTACTGCTGCTCCAGGACGCAGTCGAGCTGGGCGCCGGTGAGGTCCAGGGTCACGAGGTTGTTGGCGAACGGCTGCACCGAGAACGCCTCCCCGTACGTGATCGGCCCGGCGTCCAGGTCGGCGCGGACGCCGCCGGGGTTCATGAAGGCCGCGACCGCGCGCTCGTCCCGGGTGTCGGCCAGCTGCGCGTCGGCGATCAGGTTGCCCAGCGGGGTCTCGCCCTGGGCGTCAGCGGCCCGGCCGATGGCGGTGGCCGCGTCGCCCACGACCTCGCTGGCGATGGGGCCGATGACGGCGTTGTAGCGGGCGATCAGCGCGGTCTGCGCCGGGTCGGGGGCGACGTCCCGCTTGACGATGACGTTGTCGACCCGCGTCCGGTCGCGCATGACGTCGCCGCTGCGAGAGTTGATCTGCAGGTCGATGTCGGTGACCAGCCGGCCGTTGTTGCCGGCGCTGGTGACGACCTTGCCGTCGATCAGGCAGTTGTAGGCCTGGTGGGTGTGGCCGCTGACCACGACGTCGATGTCGTCGGACATGCCGGTGGCGATGTCGACGATCGGGCCGGTGAGGCCGTTGCACTGGTCGACGTTCCACGCGTCGGGACCGCTCTGGGCACCGCCCTCGTGCAGCAGGACGACGATCGACTTGACGCCCTGGCGCTGCAGCTCGGCGGCGTAGCGGTTGGCGGTCTCGACCTCGTCGGCGAAGTCCAGGCCCGCGACGCCCTGCTGGCTGACGATCTGCTCGGTGCCCTCGAGGGTCATGCCGATGAAGCCGATCCGGACGCCGCCGACCTCGTGGACCGCGTAGGGCTCGAGCAGCGGCTGCCCGGTCGCGGTGACGAAGGCGTTGGCCGACAGGTACTCGAAGTCCGCGCCCTCGTACGGGGTGCCGTCGGCGCAGCCGTCGACCGGGTGGCAGCCGCCGTTCTGGATGCGCAGCAGCTCGGCCGAGCCCTCGTCGAACTCGTGGTTCCCGACGCTGGCGTAGTCCAGGCCGGCCAGGTTCAGGGCCTCGATCGTCGGCTCGTCGTGGAAGGCGGCCGACAGCAGCGGCGAGGCGCCGATGAGGTCGCCGGCCGCGACCGTGACGGTGTTCCCCTGCCGCTGCGCGGCGGCCAGCTGCTGGAGCTGGGTGGCGAGGTACTCGACACCGCCGGCGTTGACCGTCGGGGCGGTCAGCGGGCCGCTGCCGTCGGGGTCGGGGCCGGTCTGCACGCGGCCGCCGGACCCCGACGGGGCCTCCAGCGCGCCGTGGAAGTCGTTGAGGGCCAGCAGCTGGACGTCGACCGGCGTCTGCCGGTCCGGGGTGCCGGGAGCGCCGGGGGCGGCGCCGGCCGGCGCGAGGGCGGCGGCGACGACCAGGCCGGTCATCGTCGCCGTCAGCGCCGCGGCCACCGTGGCGCGGCGCAGGACGGGCAGGGACATGCAGGATCTCCTGTGGTCACCGGGGACGGACGCCGGCGATCCGCCCGCGTCCCGCACGGAGTCTGACCCAGCCGCGGCGTTACCGGAACCCTCCGTCCTCGAACGTCCACCGACGACGGCGGCTCCACGGACGGACCCCGGCCTCCCCCGACACCAGCCGCTCCGCGGCGGCGTAGACCACCAGGGCCGGCACGGCCAGCAGCGACGGCGGCAGCACCAGCGGCGCCGCCAGCGCCGTGATCGCCAGCACGCCGGGTGCGCTGAGGACCCAGCCGCGCCGCCGCTCGGGATCGGTCAGCGCACCCCACCGCACGCCCGTCCACATGAGCCAGCGCAGCAGCACCGGCACCCCGGCCTCCCGCATCGCCCGGCGGAAGATGCCGTCGGCCTGCCGCGCGGTGACGACGCCGGCGGCGATCCCCTCCTGGCAGAGCCAGTCGTGCAGCACCGCGGCCAGCGTGTACCGCCCGGACTCCGGGACCAGCCACCGCACCGGCCGCGGCACGGACGCGAGGTCGGTGCGGAAGCCCGCCGGGACGACGAAGGTGTCCCGGTTGCCGTGGTAGGTGAGCGGCTCGACGAGCGTCCAGCCGCCGGCACCGGCGGTGCTGAGCACGCCCGCGGGCGGGTCGAAGGGCACGTCCGTACCCTCCTCCCCGCCCGCGCCGCCCGCTCGGGGGAGCCGTCCGTACCGCGGCTGTCAGTACCGCGGCCGGGCCGAACCCTCCGCGCGGGTGCCCGGCCGGCGCGCCGCGGACGGGGTGGCGATGTCCTCGAGCGACTTCCCCTCGGCGGCGACGCCGAGGACCGCGGCCACGACGCCGCCGAGCACCATGACGGCGGCGCCCAGGACGTACCCCCAGAACAGCCGGACGGGTTCGGAGCCGTCGCCGATGAGCGCCGGCCCAGCTTGCCCGACAGCCGGCCGAAGAACAGCGCCCGGCCGGTGGAGCGGGCCGGCGGCCCGCCACGGACGTGCGACATCCCATCGCGCACGGTGCATCGAAGTGCGCGACGCTGGGCATGGGCGGGACCATGCGCCTGCCTCTCGCCCGGGGCCCCCTGTCCGCGGCCCTCCGCGACGACCTGCTCGCCGGGTCGGTCTCCCCCGCCACCGCCGACCTCGCCCGCACCACCGCGGACGCCTCGGCCGACCCCCTGCACGACGACGACCTGCAGCTGGCGCTGGCGCTGTGCTACGAGCTGCACTACCGGGGCCTCGACGGCGTCGACGACGCCCTCGAGTGGGACCCCGCCCTGATCACGCTGCGCGCGCACCTCGAGCGCCGGCACCTCGCCGCGCTGCGCGAGCTCACCGGCCCGCCCTCCCCCACCGGCGAGCCGGTCGACCAGCAGCTGACCGCGCTGATCGCCGCCGACGACGGCCCGTCGCTGTCGTCGTTCATGGCCAGGCGCGGCACCGCCGAGCAGTGGCGCGAGTACCTGACCCTGCGGTCGGTCTACCACCTCAAGGAGGCCGACCCGCACACCTTCGCCGTCCCCCGGCTGTCGGGCCGGGCCAAGGCCGCGATGGTCGAGATCCAGGCCGACGAGTACGGCGGCGGCGCCCCCGAGCGCATGCACAGCGAGCTGTTCGCCGGGATGATGCGCGACCTGGGCCTGGACGCCGGCTACGGCGCCCTGTGGGACGACGCACCCGCCGTCGCGTTCACCTCGGTCAACACCATGTCGCTGTTCGGCCTGCACCGCCGCTGGCGCGGGGCGGCGCTGGGCCACCTGGCCTGCGTGGAGATGACCTCGTCCGAGCCCAGCCGCCGCTACTCCGCGGGGCTGCGCCGGCTCGGCCACGACGGGACGACGACCGTCTTCTACGACGAGCACGTCGAGGCCGACGCCGTCCACGAGCAGATCGCCTCGGTGGACATGTGCGGCTCCCTGGTGGCCGAGGACCCCGTGCTCCTCGGTGACGTGCTCTTCGGCGCGGCCTGCTCCCTCGCCCTCGACGGGCTCGCCGCCCGGCAGCTGCTGGGCGCCTGGGAGGCCGGGCGCTCGGCGCTGTACACGCAGCCCGCGCTCGCCGCCTGAGTGGCGATCCGGTCTCGGGGCCGGATTCCGGCTCCGATCCGGCTGCACTCCGCGGCGGCGCTGCCGAACCTCTCGGCGCAGGACCACCGTCCCCGGGGGTCCCCGAGCCCGGAGGACGACCATGTGGCGGCGCACCGACCCGGACCCGTCCGGCACGCCGGCGACCACGGCGATGCCCCGGGACGTCGAGACCCTCGAGGAGGTGGTCGAGGCCCTCGACTCCGGCGTGACGACGGTGCTCGACGCCCACGTCGCGGTCGTCCGCACCATCGTGGAGACCTGCGGCCTCGGGTACGGCGCGGTCTGGCTGCCCGACGCCACCGGTGCGTTCGCCCTCGCCTGGGAGGGCGGCCCGCTCACCCGGGCCATGTCCGCCGCGTGGCCGCGGGACGGCGTGCTGACCGAGTCCGCCGGGATGGGCGGGAAGGCGCTGCGCGAGCGGCAGACCGTCCACCTGGCCGGTGCCCCGGCCGGCCGCGGCGGCTGCGTGCGCTGGGAGACCGCCTGGGCCGCCGGCGCGCGGGAGGGCTGCTTCCTCCCCGCCGTCGACGACGGCGCGGTCACCGCCGTACTGGAGTTCCACAGCGCCACGCCGCTGCCCTTCTCCGGCGTCCGCCAGGAGAAGTGGCGGGCCATCACCCGGCTGCTCGGCCACGCCCGGCGGGCCGCCCTGGCCTCCGCCGCGCTGCGCGAGACCCTCGACGACCGCGCCGCCGTCACCACCGTCGTCACCCGGGTCGGCGAGGCCACCGACGAGGCCTCGGCCCTGCGGACGGCGCTGGAGAGCGTGCGCACCTCCTTCGGCTGGGCCTACGGCTCGTTCTGGGCGCTGGACGAGGCGGAGGGCGTGCTGCGCTTCCAGCTCGAGTCCGGCTCGGCCGGCGAGGAGTTCCGCACGGTCACCCTGGCCGCCAGCTTCGCCGAGGGCGTGGGCCTGTCCGGCCGCGCCTGGAAGCGGCGCGACCTGGTCTTCGTCCGCGACCTCGCGGAGGTGACCGACTGCGTGCGCCGGCCCGCCGCCCAGCGCGCCGGCGTGAAGTCCGGCGTCTGCTTCCCCATCACCGCCGGGGGCCGGGTGATCGGGACGATGGACTTCTTCGTCACCGAGACCATCGAGCTGTCCGAGTCGCGGGCCGCCGCGCTGCGCAACGTCCAGCAGCTGGTCAGCCAGCGGCTGGACACGCTGCGCCGGGCCGCGGCCGACGCGCAGCGCTCCCGCGAGCTGCTCGACAGCGTCGACCGGCTGCGCGAGGCCGCCGCCGCGGCCGGTGAGGTCGCCGAGAAGGCGGTGTCCCAGGCGTCGGCCATGACCACCGAGGTCGCCGCCCTCACCGAGGCGTCGACGTCGATCGGCGAGGTCATCCGGATCATCTCCGGCATCGCCGACCAGACCAACCTGCTCGCGCTCAACGCCACCATCGAGGCCGCGCGGGCCGGTGAGCTCGGCCGCGGCTTCGCCGTCGTCGCCAGCGAGGTCAAGGACCTGGCCCGGGAGACGGCGGCGGCCACGCAGCGGGTGTCGGACCAGATCGCCGGCATCCAGTCCAGCAGCGACCAGGTCACCGCCGGCATCCACGCGACCAGCGAGGTCATCGGCCAGCTCGACGCGGTGCAGGCCCGGATCACCGACGTGCTCGAGGAGCAGGTCCGCCTGGCCCGCGCCATCGAGACGACCGCCTGAGGGACCCCGTCCCCACCGGGGACGTCGACCACGGTGGCGTGGGCCGGGCACGGGGGCCGGCCCACGCCACCGTCTCGTCCGGAGCCGCGACCGTCAGTGCCGCGCCGGTGCCCCGTGGGCACGGTGCGGGCCGAGCGGGGCCCGCGGCCGCGGCACCAGGCGCTTGAGGAACCGGTCGGGCCGGTGGGCGGGCACGGGTCCCGCGCCGGGAGCGGCCCGGCCGGACGCCTCCTCCGCCGTGCCCGCGGCCTCCCGGACGACGTTGCCCCGCACCACGCTCCGGCGCTCCTCCGCCGGGGCCGGCCTGCCGACGGCCCCCGGGGCGGCCCCCCGGACCACGTTGCCCCGCAGGACCACCCGCCGGGCGCGGGGGACCCGGTCCCACGGCAGCAGCCGCGGCCGCCGTGCGGCGGCCACGTCCTCGACCCAGCCGACGACCAGGACGGCGACCAGGAGGAGCAGCCACGCGGTGGCGAACTCCAGGACCATGCCGCGGGGACCCGAGGTGTCGTACCGGGCGAGCACCGTCGCGCCGAGCACGACCGGCGCCATGGCGATGGCGAGGTTGCCCCACAGGTAGATCGTCATCGCCCGGCTGTTGAACAGCGACACGACGGCGCCGAGCGTCGGCAACCGGTCCAGCCAGCCGAACCGCGGGTAGGCGCGGAGCAGGACGAGCACCGCGCCCAGGCAGTAGAGCATGTCGGCCAGGGGGATGTCGTCGATGTTGTACGAGCCGTACTCCGCCTGGTGGGAGAAGGCGTACCAGGCGCCGGCGGCGAGGAGCGCGACCCCGCCGGCGAGGGTGCGTCCCAGCGGCAGCCGGCGCAGCGTGCCGTCGTGGTGGGCGAACCCGAGCATCCAGCAGCAGGCGTAGACGCACAGCTCGACGACGATGTCGTGGGTCCGCCCGACGAAGTTGACCAACCCGAGGGTGACCAGCCCCATCGTGACGACCGGGACGCTCATCGTCCGCAGCGGCCAGCGGCGGAACAGCCACAGCATCGCGGGGCTGAGCAGCAGGAACCACAGGTAGACGCGGATGTACCAGAGCGGCGCCGTCCACTCGTACCCGGCCGACGACGCCGGCGGGTCGGAGAGCGGGACGACCCACAGCCAGGCCGTGTCCCAGGTCAGCGGAGCCGAGCCGTCGTCCTGCCCCACCTGCCAGCCCAGCAGCAGCATGACGGCGACCATCACCCCGCCGAACACCCAGAACGGCGGCAGCAGCCGGCGGATCCGCTTGCGCAGGAAGGCCCGGGCCGAGCCGGCCCGGTCCAGGGAGCCGGCCACGAGCCCGCCGCCGAGGGCGAACATGATGCCCATCGACGGGAACAGCAGCGGCAGCCACGCCCAGCCGAAGGCGTGGAAGGTGATGACCCGGACGAGCGCGGCGGCCCGCAGGAAGTCGATGTAGCGGTCCCGCTGTCTCATGCCTCCGCACCTCCCGTGGTGACCCCCGCCACCGTCGGCCAGACGGCGGGGTCCTCCCCGCCCAGTCGCCAGATGGCCACGCCGCGGAGCCCGTGCTCCACCGCGACGTCCTGCTTGGCGGCCAGGGCACGCGCGTCCTCGAACCAGACGGTGTGCTCCTGGCCGTTCTCCGTGTAGGTGAAGGTGACCGCCGCCGCGGCGTCGTCCCACCGGGGTCGTGCGCCCACCCGCTCGGCGAGGGCGACCGCGTCGGCGGCGCCCAGGACCGCGCCCTGCTCGCCGACCCAGTCGTAGCCGTAGGTCGCCAGCCCGAGCATCAGCTTCTCCTCCGGCACCCGGTCGACCGCGTACCGGGCGACCGACCTCACCCAGTCCACGGGGGCCACCGGGCCGGCGGCGCTGTCGCTCCACGCGTGGTCGTAGGCCATGACCCGGACCTGGTCGGCCACCGCGCCGATCTGCTGGTAGCTGTAGGCCAGCGTGCCCGGGTCGTCGTCGGCGGCGCGGGCGGGCACGGCCACGGTGAGCTCGAGGTCCCGGGCGTGCAGGTCGTCGGCCAGGGCGGTCAGGAACTCGGTGAACACCGGTCCCGCGGTGGGCGGCAGGCTCTCGTAGTCGACGTCCAGTCCGTCCCACCCGTTCTCCGTGACGAGCCGGACCAGCTCCTCCCGGTGCGCCTCGGCCCGTCCTGCGTCGGCGAGGAGGTCGGCGACCACCTGCCCCTGCCACTGGCCGTCGGCGAAGTTCTGGACCGTCGGCAGGACCTGCAGGCCGGCGTCCCGGAGCTGGTCCCGGACCTCGGCCGGCGGCTGGGTCACGACCAGCGCCCCGTCGGTGCCGAGGGTGAGCCAGGTCGGGCTGACCTCGGTGACCCCGCCGACGTCGACCGCCGGGGTCAGGGACGCGGACGCACGGTCGTCCCACGCCGGCAGCCAGGCCGCCGCGACGAGCGGAGCGGACCGGTCGGAGACGGCCCACCGGACGACGAACGCCGCGGCGACCAGCACCGGGACGACCGCCACCGCGACCAGCAGGAGCAGTCTGCGGCGCCTCATGCCGGCACCGCCGCGGGCTGCGGGGGCTGCACCGGTTCCTGCGGGCCCTCGTCCATGTTCGCCGTCCGGGCCAGCTTGTTCCAGCCGAGCCGCACCCCGCGCAGCGCGGTGCCCAGGCAGGCGTAGAGCAGGTAGGCCCGCAGCGGCTCGAAGATGAACCGGTAGAGCGGGACCATCAGCAGGTGGGCCGGGCGCTCCCGGAGCAGCCACACCGCGACCGCGGCCAGCGCCCCGTAGACCACGGCGAAGGCGCCGAAGTACGCCAGGACCACGAGCGGTCCCCGGTCGGCGAGCATCTGCAGGACCACGACGGTGATGAAGGGCGTGAAGACCAGCGGCAGGAGGATGGTCAGCGCCGCCATGGGCAGGACCAGCACGCCGAGCCAGCCGTAGCGGGGCCGCAGGAGCATGTTGCGGTGCCGCCAGACGGCCTGCAGCGTCCCGTACGTCCACCGGACCCGCTGCTTGAGCAGGGCGTCCACGGTCTCGGGGGCCTCGGTCCAGGCCACGGCCCCGTCGGCCTGTTCCACGCGCCAGCCGTGCTGGTGGAGCATCAGCGTGAGGTCGCAGTCCTCGGCGAGCGTGGCGTCGCTGTAGCCGCCGGCCTCCAGCACCGCCTCGCGGCGCCACGCCGCGCAGGCCCCCGGGACGATCATCACCGCGTTGAGCAGGGCACCGGCCGCGCGATCGACGCCGATCTGCGTGACGTACTCCAGCGCCTGCCACCGCGTCACGACGTTCTGGGCGTAGTTGCCCACCTTGATGACGCCGGCCACCGCTCCCACCCGCGGCGAGTGGAACTGCTCCACCAGCCGGCTGACGGTGTCCGGGGTGAACAGGGTGTCCGCGTCGAGCGTCACCACGTACGGGTGCCGCGCCGCGGCGAAGCCGCGGTTGAGGGCTGCCCACTTGCCGGCGTTGTCCTGCCGCAGCAGCCGCACCCGGCCGTCCTCGGCCGCCACGTCGCCCACCATCGCGGCGGTCCCGTCGGTGCTGCCGTCGTCGACGACGATCACCTCGCGCACCGGGTACCGGGAGGCCAGGACGTGCCGCAGCGTGCGGACGATGACCAGTTCCTCGTTGTACGCGGCGATCACGACGGTCACCGCCGGTGTCGCGGTGTTGATCGGCCGTCGCCGGCGCCGGGCCCGCGTCACGGCCAGCACCGTGTTGAACAGCCCGAAGCCGAGCATGCTGGCCACCCCGATGACGAACAGGACCTCGAGCAGGGGGGCCGGGACGGCGAAGAGGAGGAAGACCACCGCCGCGGTGATGCGGTCCCAGACGTCCGGTCGCGCCGGGCCGACGAGGTCCTCCAGCCCCGCGTTCGCCTGGGGCATGGAGTGGAAGGTGTAGCCGGCCTCCCGGGCGGCGAGGATCAGCCGCTCGACGTACTCGACGGTCATCGTGCGGTCGGAGCCACCGCTGTCGTGCAGCAGGACCGTGATGTCGTCCTGCTCCCCGAGCGGGGGCAGCGGGATCTCGCCCTCCCGCTGGCCGCTGGCGTGGGCCCAGTCCAGCGAGTCGAAGTCGTGTGACGCCGCCACGTACCCCAGCTGCTGGGCGCGGAGGATGCCCGGCGCGTCGTAGCGCATGCTCTCCTCGTCGTCCCCCTCGTAGGGGAGCCGGAAGATCGCCGTCCGGTAGCCGGTCTCCGCCCGCATGACCCGGTCGGTCACCGCGATCTCGAGCCGCTCCCGGAACGCCGTCGTCACGTTGACGTCGACGTGGGTGAGGGAGTGGTTGCCGAGGGCGTGCCCCTCCCGCACGATCCGCTGCATGATCTCCGGGTACCGGACCATCTGGTCCCCGGTGACGAAGAACGTCGCCGGCACGGAGTAGCGGCTGAGCAGGTCGAGCAGGCGCGGGGTCCAGACGGGGTGGGGCCCGTCGTCGAAGGTCAGCGAGATGGTCCGGCCCGCGCCCGTGCCGTACCCGTAGCGGCGCAGGGCGTAGGTCGCGGACCCCGCCTCGTCCACGTCCTCGGGCGGCAGCTGCGCCACCACCTGGCCGGTGAACGGTTCCTGGGCGTAGGTCTCGCCGTCGACGTGCAGCAGCCGGACCACCTGCACCAGGGGGCCGGCACCCAGCACGGGCGGGACGCCGACGTCGGCGACCGTCGGCCCGTCCGGGACGGGCGCGCCGCCGAGCGCCGGTGGCGCGATCGCGTGGGGGACGACGACCGCCCCCGCGGCGAGGAAGACGGCCAGCAGGCTCAGGCCGACCGCCCGGAACCGCCGCCAGCGGCGTCCCGAGGGGTTGAGGAAGACCGGGCGGTCGACGACGCGGACGGCCCGGGGTGCGGGGCGGTCCGCCTTCGTGGTGCGGTGGTTCACGAGAGGTCCTTCGGAGGAGCCCGGGCGCGGACGGCGCAGGGGCGGGCGAGCGGTGGGACGGGGGTGCGCACCGCCTCAGCGGGCGCAGCGGTGGACGCGCGGCGTCGGTGCGGCAGGCGCGTCAGGCACCGGTGGTCCGGCACGCGTGCAGCCGGGTCCCGCGGGTCAGTCGGGCCGGGAGCCCGGGGCGTCGGCGTCACCACCGGGAGCGGCGCCCGGGTCGCGCCCCGGGCAGACGGGGACCCCGCCGAGCAGTGGCGGCCAGTGCCCGGTCAGCGCGGCTGCGGGCAGGGTCGGGGAACTGCCCGAGGAGCTCGACCCGGCGCTGGAGGACCCGGCGCTCACGCCGGCGACGGCCACGGCCTGGTGCTCGGGCAGGTGGCCCTGCAGCGGGGCGACCGGGACCCGGGGGGTGATCGTGTCGGCCTGCCCGGAGGGCGCCGGCGCCGCGGCGGGACCGGGCGCCCCCGACCGAGCGGGGACGGTGTCACCGGGCTCGGCGGGGCCGTCGGAGGCGGGACCGTCGGAGGCGGGACCGTGGGAGGCGAGACCGTCGGAGGCGAGACCGGAGGCAGGTGCCGACCCGTCGTCGGCGCCCGGCTGCTGACAGGGGACGGGCGGAACCGGAGCGACGTCGGGGGCGGTCACCGGGGGCTGCGCGGGCTGTGGCACCGCAGGCTCCGGGGCCGCTGCGGTGGCCGTCCCCGTCGGCGCGGTCTCGTCGGTCGGGGCGGTCGAGGACGGTCCGGCGTCGGGCGTGGCGGCAGGCGCCGTCCCCGAGTCGGCCGTCACTCCTCGCGTGCTCGCGGGTCCGCCGGTTCCCGGGGTCGGCGGGGCCGGTGCGCCCGTGTCCGCCGTCCCGTCGGTCGGCGCACCAGCGGCCGCGGGCTGGGGCGCCGGTGTCCCGGTGGCGAGGATCCCGGCGGCCGTTCCGGCCCCGGATCCGGTGCTGTCCGACGACGCCGCGACCGTGCCGGCCGGGGGGCCTGCCGTGGCCGCGGGCCCGTCGTCCGTGCGGGCTACCGGGCAACCGGTCGCGGGCGGCGGGGATCCCGGCCCGCTGGTGCCGGCCCTCACCGGGAGCCTCGTCCCCGTCGGCACGCACGTACCGGGTGACGGCGCGGCCGCCCCGGACGCGTGGGGCACCCCGGTGACCGCTTCCGGCCGCGGCGGCGCGACCGGCTCGGGAGGGGCCGGCTCCTCGGGAGACGTGACCGGCTCGGGAGCGACCGGCTCCTCGGGAGACGTGACCGGCTCGGGAGCGACCGGCTCCTCGGAAGGCGCGACCGGCTCGGGAGCGACCGGCTCCTCGGGAGGCGCGACCGGCTCGGGAGCGACCGGCTCCTCGGGAGGCGCGACCGGCTCGGGAGCGGGTGGCTCGTCCACCGGGGCAGGTGCGGGGGGCTCCGTGGTCGCCGGGACGGCGCCGGTCACGTCGTGGTGCGCGGCGGGTCCCGGACGGCCGGCGCACCCTGCCTCCGCCCCGTGCGGGTCCCGCTGGGGATGACGCTGGTCGCCGGCGGACTCGACGTGGGGGCAGGACGGCCCGGGCCCGGGGGTGCCCGTCGTCCCGGGACCGGCGGACGCCGCCGGGGCGAGGAGGGCGAGGAGCGCCCAGCAGCCGACGACGAGGGCTGCACCGGCGAGGACGCGACCACCCCACCGCATCCAGGCCAGGACGGCTCCGCGCCGGGACACGACCTCCGCCACCCGGTCCACCCGGGAGGTGTCGGGAGGGCGTGGCTCGCCCACACGGATGCGCACTGTCCCCCCGGGTGTCGAACCACACGGTCGGCGTCGCCACGGGCGTCCTCAGCACCGGTGGCACGGACGGGGCAACGCTCCGAAGTCGTGGACGACCGGTCAACAACCTCGGCGGCCTCCGCGGCGTCACAAGGGGGACGCGCCGCACGGGGGTGACCCTCCGTCACCGCCGGGGTGTCCTCAGGTACCCGATCGGGTGACGGACCGCACCGCGTCGGCTGCGCGTGCAGCCCGGTCGTCACCCGGTCGGGTGACCCCTCCACGGCCGGGGGTGCGTGGATCCCGCACGCCTGCACGGTGCCGCACCGTCGTACGGCGCGCAGCGCACCGATCACCGGGCGTGACCGTCACTGCCTCCTGACCGGGTGCGTGCCGGCACCGGAGGCGGCCGGTCAGTCAGGTGCCCCCTCCGCGGACGGTGCGGGGTCCGGGCGGCGGGCCCGGCGCAGGATCGCCGCGGCCGGCCGGGGCCGGCTCGGCGCGCTCGGGGCGGAGAAGCCCGAGCGCTTGTGGCTGCCGTCGCAGAACGGCTTGATGCCGGACTTGCCGCACCGGCACAGCGCCACCGTCTTCCGGCCCGGGTCGATCTCGGCGCCGTCCTGGTCGACCAGCCGGAAGTCGCCGCGCACGATCAGCGGGCCGTCGCGGTAGGGCGTGATGGTGGCGCCGGGGACGGCGTCCTCGTCGGGCAGGCCGGCGTCGTCGGCGGGGACGGCTGAGCTCACTCCCCTCCCGTGCCCCGCCACCGCGCCCCGCACACCCGGGGGTCAGCCGGGCGGCTGACCGTAGAAGACCTGCTCGACCACGCCGCGGGCGTGCCGGGTGGTGCGCCGGTAGTCGTCGAGGAACTGCCCCGGGTCGACGTCGGGGCCGTACCCGCTGGCCCGCGCGACCCCGGCCAGCTCCAGCCCGGGCCGGGGCAACTGGTCGCCGGGCCGGCCGCGGACGAGGAAGACGGCGTTGCGCGCCCGGCTGGCCAGCTCCCACGCGTCGCGCAGCGACCCGGCCTGCTCGACGGTCAGCAGGCCGTTCCCGGCCAGCTCGGCCAGCGCGCCGACGGTCGAGGGCTCCCGCAGCCCGGGGACGGCCGCGGCGTGCTGGAGCTGCAGCAGCTGCACGGTCCACTCGACGTCGGCCAGGCCGCCGCGGCCGAGCTTGGTGTGGGTGGCCGGGTCGGCGCCGCGCGGCAGCCGCTCCCGCTCCACGCGCGCCTTGATCCGGCGGATCTCGGCGACCTGCTCGGCGGACAGCCCGCCCTCCGGGTAGCGCAGCGGGTCGACCAGCTCCACGAAGGCCGCGCCCAGGTCGGGGCTGCCGGCCACCGGCGCCGCGCGCAGCAGCGCCTGCACCTCCCACACCGACACCCAGCGCTCGTAGTACTCGCGGAAGGCGTCCAGGCTGCGGACCAGCGCGCCCTGCCGGCCCTCCGGGCGCAGGTCGGCGTCGACCTCGAAGGCGGGGTCGGGAGCGGGCTCGCCGAGCAGCCGGCGCAGCGTGTGCGCGACGGCGTTGGCCGCCTGGGTCGCCTTCGCCTCGTCCGCTCTGCCGTCCCCCGACCCACCGTCCCCGACGGCCCTCGGGCGGTGGACGAACAGCACGTCGGCGTCGGAGCCGTAGCCCATCTCGCCGCCGCCGAGCCGGCCCATGCCGATGACCGCGAGCTCCATCGGCACGTCGGCCGGGTCGATGCCGGCCTCGCGGGCCCACGCGCGGACGGCGACGTCCAGCCCGGCCTGCAGCGTGGCGACGGCGACGTCGGTGAGCGCCTGCCCCACGCGGACGACGTCGAGCAGGCCGAGCAGGTCGGCCGAGGCGATCCGCAGCAGCTCCTGCCGGCGCAGGCCGCGCAGGACGGTGACGCCGGCCTGCGGGTCGGCGGCGCGGCCGGCGGCGGCGCGCCAGGCCCCGGCCAGCGAGTCGGCGCTGCGCGGCTCGAGCTCGTCGTCGTCGGCGAGGATGCGCAGCGCCTCGGGGGTGCGGGTGATCAGCGCGGCCACGAACCGGCTCGACCCGAGCAGCCGCGCCAGCCGCTCGGCCACCTGGCCCTCGTCGCGCAGCAGCCGCAGGTACCACTGGTTGCCGCCGAGGGCCTCGCTGACCTGCCGGTAGGCCAGCAGCCCGGCGTCGGGGTCGGAGCAGTCGGCGAGGGTCTGCAGCACGACCGGCAGCAGGTACTTCTGCATCGACGCCGACCGGGACACCCCGCCGGTGAGCGCGCCCATGTGCCGCAGCGCGCCCTGCGGGTCGGCGAACCCGAGCGCGCGCAGCCAGTCGCCGGCGGCCTTGCTGCCCAGCTGCGCGGCCTCGGCCGGCACCCGCGCCACCGCCGACAGCAGCGGCCGGTAGAAGAGCTTCTCGTGCAGCCGGCGCACCTCGCGGGTGTGCAGGGCCATCTCCGCGCGCAGCACGTCGACGGCGGTGCCGCGGGCGTCGGGCTTGTAGCCCAGGGAGCGGGCCAGCCAGCGCAGCTGCTGCTCGTCGGTGGGCAGCAGGTGGGTGCGGCGCAGCCGCAGCAGCTGCAGCCTGTGCTCGACGGTGCGCAGGAAGCGGTAGGAGGCGATGAGGGTGTCGGCGTCGTCGCGGCCGACGTAGCCGCCGGCCCGCAGCGCGTGCAGCGCCGGCAGCGTGCCGCCGACCCGCAGCCGGACGTCGACCCGCCCGTGCACCAGCTGCAGCAGCTGGACGGCGAACTCCACGTCGCGCAGGCCGCCGCGGCCGAGCTTGATCTCCCGGTCGACCTGCGCCGGCGGGATGTTGTCCTCCACCCGCCGCCGCATGGCCTGCACCTCGGCGACGAAGCCGGGGCGGTCGCCGGCCTCCCACACCATCGGGAAGAGCTCCTCGACGTAGCCGCGGCCGAGGTCGGGGTCGCCGGCCACCGGGCGCATCTTCAGCAGCGCCTGGAACTCCCACGTGCTGGCCCACTGCCGGTAGTAGGCGGTGTGGCCGGCGAGGGTGCGCACCAGCGCCCCGGCCTTCCCCTCCGGGCGCAGCGCGGCGTCGACCTCCCAGGCCGCCTCGCGGCAGATCCGCATGAGCGCGGCGGCCACCCGGGTGGCGCTCTGCAGGGCGGGGGCCTCCGGGTCGCTGGGGTCCACGGGCTCGGCGACGAACACCACGTCGACGTCGCTGACGTAGTTGAGCTCCCGCCCCCCGGTCTTGCCGAGCGCGATGACCGCCAGCCGGCACGGTGCCGCGCCCTCGGGCTGCTCGGCGACGGCGAGCGCGAGGCCGGCGGTGAGCACCGCGGCGGCGACGTCGGCGAGCTCGGCGGCGACGTCCTCGGCCGACAGCCCCTCCCCCAGGTCGCGGCCGGCGAGGTCCAGCACCGCCCGCCGGTAGGCCAGCCGCAGCGCGGCGACCCGCTGCGGCGAGGCGTCCGGCGCGGCCCTGCCCAGCCGGACGCCCCACGGCGGGTCGTCGGGGTCGGCGCCGACGGCGGCGAGCATCTGCCGCTCCAGCGCGTACGCGGCGGGGCGCACCGCGCCGCGGCCGTCGGAGTCGAGGACGGTCCAGTCGCGGGGGTGGGCGGCGAGGTGGTCGGCCAGGCCCGCGCTGGCGCCGAGCACCGACAGCAGCCGGGTGCGCAGCGCGCCCGAGCCGCGCAGGCGGGCGAGCAGGCCGGCGGCCGCACCGCCCGTGTCGTCGGCGGCGTCCAGGGCCTCCACCAGCCGGGCCAGCGAGCGGACGGCGAGGTCGGGGTCGCCGGCGCGGGCCAGCGCGGAGACGACCGGGCCGGCCTCGGGGTCGGCGGGCTCGTTGCGCTCGAGGTCCCACAGCCCCAGGGCCGGGTCGGACAGCAGCAGCGCGGCCTTCTCGCCGTCCTCGAAGCCGAAGCGGGCCAGCCGCACGACCGCGCGGCGGGGCACCTCCCGGGATGCGGTCACCGGCTCAGACCGCGGCGCCGCGGCCCGCGCGGACGAGGTCGGCGAAGCGGGCCGCGAACGGCGCCCAGACCTCCTCGAGGTCCGGGTGCACCGCGTCGGTCAGCCGGCAGAGCGTCTCGCGGTCGTACGGGCTCGCGGCGACGCCGACGGTGTCCCGCTCGGCCCACTCGCGGACGATCTCCGGCGTCGTCTCGACGTGGAACTGCAGCCCGTAGACGTGCCGGCCCACCCGGAAGGCCTGGTGGGCGTACACCGGGCTGCTCGCCAGCAGGGTGGCACCGGCCGGCAGCTCGCTGATCTCGTCGTGGTGGAACTGGATGACGTCGGGCGACAGCGGGAGCGGGCCGAACACCGGGTCCCCGGCCGCGGCGTCCCGCTTGGCCACCAGCAGCGCCCCGACCTCCGGGCCCTCCATCCCCTCGCGCACCCGCCCGCCGCCCGCCTGGGCCAGCAGCTGGGCGCCCAGGCAGATGGCCAGCGTCGGGGCGTCGTCGGCCAGCGCCCTCGCCAGCAGAGCGCGGACCGGCCCCAGGCCGCTGGTGGCGTCGTCGTCGAGGCCGGACTGCGGGCCGCCGGTGACCAGCAGCCCGTCGAAGCCGGTCAGGTCGGCCGGCACCTCGTCGCCGGCGTCGAGGTGCCGCTCGTCGAGCTCGAGGCCGGCCGCGCGCAGCCAGTCCCCCAGCCGTGCGGGCGGGGCGGTGTCGCTGGGGACGACGACGAGCAGGCGGGCAGGGGTCTCCGGCACGGTGCCGAGGTTAGTGCGCGCCCGTGCCGGCGCCCCGCTCCGCCGCCCGCGCGCGGACGGCGGGGCCCTGGGGGCCTTTGTAGCGCTATCGGCTCAGAGGCCGGGCAGGTAGCGCTTGAGCTCGAAGGGCGTCACGTTCTGCCGGTAGGAGTTGAACTCCTCCCACTTGTTGCGGAGGAAGAACTCGAAGACGTGCTCGCCGAGGGTCTCGGCCACCAGCTCGCTGCCCTGCATCGCCGTCAGCGCCTCGCCCAGGGACACCGGCAGGTCCTCGTAGCCCGCGGCGCGGCGCTCGGTGTCGGTGAGCGACCAGACGTCGTCCTCGGCCTCCGGCGGCAGGTCGTAGCCCTTCTCGATGCCGCGCAGCCCGGCGGCCAGCAGCACGGCGAAGGTCAGGTACGGGTTGCACGCGGAGTCCGGCGAGCGGACCTCGATCCGCGCCGACTGGCCCTTGTTCGGCTTGTAGGAGGGCAGCCGGACCAGCGCCGAGCGGTTGGCCCGGCCCCACGTGGCCGCGGTCGGCGCCTCGGTGCCGGCCAGCAGCCGCCGGTAGGAGTTGACCGTCTGGTTGGTGACGGCGGTGAACTCGCGGGCGTGGGTGAGCAGCCCCGCGATGAACTGGCGCCCGGTGGCCGACAGCCGGATCGGGTCCGACGGGTCGTGGAAGGCGTTGCGGTCGCCCTCGAACAGCGACACGTGGGTGTGCATCGCCGAGCCGGCCAGGTCGGTGAACGGCTTGGGCATGAAGGTGGCGTGCACGCCCTGGGCGAGGGCGACCTCCCGGACGACGTGCCGCAGCGTCATCACGTTGTCGGCCATCGACAGGGCGTCGGCGTAGCGCAGGTCGATCTCCTGCTGGCCGGGCGCGACCTCGTGGTGGCTGAACTCCACCGAGATGCCCATCGCCTCGAGCGCGAAGACCGCCTCGCGGCGGAAGTCGTGCGCCACGTTGTGCGTGGACAGGTCGAAGTAGCCGCCGGTGTCGGCGGGCTCCGGCGGCCGCCCGTCGGTGGGGAGGTCCTTGAGCAGGAAGAACTCGACCTCGGGGTGGGTGTAGAAGGTGAACCCCATGTCCGCGGCCTTGGACAGCGCCCGGCGCAGCACGTGCCGGGGGTCGGCCCACGACGGCGACCCGTCGGGCAGCGTGATGTCGCAGAACATCCGCGCGGTGTCGCTGGGCTGGCCCTTGGTCGCGGGCATCACCTGGAAGGTGGCCGGGTCGGGCTTGGCGAGCATGTCCGACTCGTAGACCCGCGCGAAGCCCTCGATCGCCGAGCCGTCGAAGCCGATCCCCTCGGCGAACGCCGCCTCGATCTCCGCCGGCGCCACGGCCACCGCCTTGAGGTAGCCCGAGACGTCGGTGAACCACAGCCGCACGAAGCGGATGTCGCGTTCCTCCAGGGTGCGCAGGACGAACTCCTGCTGCCGGTCCATGCTGGCCATGATCGGATCCGCTCGTCTCGTCGCCGTGTCGTCCGTGCACAGCCTGCCCGGTCCGGGTGCCGGGCACACCGGTGGGGCGCCCCGTGTCGCCCCACCCGGTGGGCCGGTCAGACGACGAGCGACTCCAGGGGCGCGTCCGGGTCGGTGAGCGCGGCCGCCGGCACCCGCTGACGGCTGCGGACCAGCGCCTGCAGGGGCGCGGTGACGTCCCAGACGTCCACGTTCATCGCCGCGGTGACGCGGCCGTCCGACGTCCAGAAGGCGATGAACCCGCCGTCGTCCGGGTCGCCGCGGCAGACCACCGTGTCCCCGGGCGCGCTCACCCCGGAGTACTCCATCCCGAGGTCGTACTGGTCGGTGAAGAAGTAGGGCACGCGGTCGTACGGGACGTCCTGCCCCAGCATCGAGCGCGCGGCGGCCGGGCCGCCGTGCAGCGCGTTGGCCCAGTGCTCCACGCGGAGGTGCCGGCCGTAGAGCGGGTGGAACGACGCCGCGACGTCACCGGCGGCGTACACGCCGGGCGCGGAGGTCCGCAGCGCGTGGTCGGTGACCACGCCGTTGTCCACGTCGAGTCCCGCCGAGGCCGCCGGCTGCGTGTTCGGCACGGCGCCGACGCCGACGACGACCAGGTCCGCGGACAGCCCCACGTCCCGGTCGGTCACCACCGCGGTGACCCGCCCGCCGGCTCCGCGGATCTCCCGCACGGTGGTCTCGGTGAGCAGGTCGACACCGTGCCGCCGGTGCAGGCGCGCGAACACCTCCCCCATCCGCGGGCCCAGCACGGCGTGCAGGGGCGTGGGCTGCGGCTCGACGACGGTCACCTCGTTGCCCCGGGTGCGGGCGGCGGCCGCCACCTCGAGCCCGATCCACCCCGCGCCCACGACCACGATCTGTCGGCCACCACCCGTGAGGTCGGCGCGCAGGCGGTCGGCGTCGGCGAGCGTGCGCAGGTACCGGACGCCGTCGAGGCCGGCGCCGGGCACGGGCAGCCGCCGGGCCGAGCACCCGGTGGCCAGCAGCAGCCGCGACCAGGCGAGCTCCTCGCCGGTGTCCAGGGTCAGCCGGTGCGCGCCCGGGTCGAGCCCGACGGCGCGCACGCCCAGCCGCAGGTCGACGTCGTGCTCGCCGTACCAGCCGGGGTCGAGCACCTGCGCCGCCTCGCGGGGGGTGGTGCCGAGCAGGTACCCCTTGGACAGCGGCGGGCGCTCGTAGGGGACCTCGGGCTCGCCCGCGACGACCACGAGCGGCCCGTCGAAGCCCTCGGCGCGCAGGGTCTCGGTCGCCTTCGCGCCGGCGAGGCCACCGCCGACGACCACGAAGGGGGTGTCCACGGGTCCCGCCTCCCCTCAGGCGGCCGTGCCCGGCACGGCGCCGGTCAGCGCGAGGAACTCCTGCCGGGAGCGGGCGTCGTCGCGCAGCACGCCGTGGAGGGCGGAGGTGATCGTGCGGGACCCGGTGGCGCGCACCCCGCGCAGCGTCATGCACTGGTGCTCCGCCGCGATGACCACGCCCACCCCGCGGGGCGCGAGGTGGTCCCGCAGCCAGTCGGCGACCTGCTGGGTGAGCCGCTCCTGCACCTGCAGGTCCCGGGCGAAGGACTCGAGCACCCGGGCCAGCTTGGACAGGCCGAGGATCCGCTCGCCCGGCAGGTAGCCGATCGCCGCGGTGCCGGTGAAGGGCAGCAGGTGGTGTTCGCACAGCGACTGGACGGGGATGCCCGTGGCGACGACCAGCTCGTCGTACCCGCCGTCGTTGGGGAACGTGGTCAGCTCGAAGGGCCGGCCGGTGAGCAGCTCGGCGAGGGCGTCGGCGACCCGGCGCGGCGTCTCGGCCAGGTGCGGGTCGGTGGGGTCCCTGCCGAGCGCCCGCAGCAGCTGGGCGACCGCCCGCTCGGCCGCGGGCAGGTCCACCGCCCCGGTCTCGCGGACGAAGCGGAGGGCCCGGCGGTGGCCGGGGACGGCGGGCTCGGCGGTGAGGGCGGCGGTGCGTCGGAGCGCGTGGGTGGTCATCGGACCTCCTCTATCACCAACGGTGGTTGGCAGTAGAGACCCGGCCGCCCGGTCTGTCAACCGTCGCGCGTGCCGTCCAGGCGCACGCAGCAGGCGCCGTCCTCCGGCTGCAGCCGGGCGGTCAGCCCGCTGGGCCCGACGCCGTCGAGCACACCCTCGAGCAGCCGCAGGTTCATGCCGCAGACCAGCTCGGTGTGAGCGCGGGCGAGGGTGTGGAAGGGACAGTTCCGGAGGGTGACCGCGTCGCCGTCGACGCGCGGCTCGTAGCCGTGGGCCTCCAGCACGCGGAGCACGGCCTCCCGGCCACCGGCCCCGTCGGTGGCGGCGGCGAGCTCCCGCCCGCGTGCGTGCGCCCGCCGGTCGAGGACGGCCGCGGGCCGCTCGCCCGACGCCTCGGCCTCGGTCACGGCCGCGGCGAGCAACTCGCCGGCCAGGTCGTAGTGGCGCTCCGGCAGCGAGACCGCCACCGAGCCCCCCGACCGCCGGTAGAGCTTCGCGGGGCGGCCGGCGCCCGGGCCGGTGCGCCCGGACCGCCGCTCGAAGTGCACGTCGAGCAGCCCGTCGTCCACCAGCCGGTCGAGGTGGAAGGCGACCGTCGCCCGGGGGACGCCCAGGGCGGCGGCCACCTCGTCCCGGCCGACCGGCTCCGCCTGGCGGACGACGTGGTCGTACAGCCGGCGGCGGGTGGGCTCGGCCAGCGCGGCGACGGCGGCGACCTGGTCCGCCCGGGGATCCACCCGCCCACTCTAGAAGCAACGATCGTTCGTCGAACAGTTCCGCGGGGCCCGGTGCGGGCCTACGCTGACCCCCGCGTCACCGGTGCGTCCGCGGCTCGCACCGGGACGGCGACGGAGGACGACATGGACGCGATCCTCGTGATCCTGGCGGTCGTGCTGGTGGTGCTGCTCCTCCTGGGCGGGAGCAGCGTGCGGGTCGTGACGCAGTACGAGCGCGGCGTGGTGCTCCGGCTGGGGCGGCTGCTCGGCGAGCCCCGGCCGCCCGGCCTGACCCTCATCCGGCCCGGCGTCGACCGGCTGCACAAGGTGAACGTGCAGGTGGTCACCCTGCCGGTCCCCGCCCAGGAGGGCATCACCCGGGACAACGTGACGGTCAAGGTCGACGCGGTCGTCTACTACCGGGTGTTCGACCCGGTGCGGGTGGTCGTCGACGTGCAGAACTACCAGGCGGCGATCGCCCAGGTCGCCCAGGCGTCGCTGCGGTCGATCATCGGCAAGAGCGACCTCGACGACCTGCTCTCCAACCGGGAGCGGCTCAACCAGGGCCTGGAGCTGATGCTGGACTCCCCCGCCGTCGACTGGGGCGTGCACATCGACCGCGTCGACATCAAGGACGTCGCGCTGCCGGAGTCGATGAAGCGGTCGATGTCCCGCCAGGCCGAGGCAGAGCGCGAGCGCCGGTCGCGGGTGATCACCGCCGAGGGCGAGCTGCAGGCCTCGCAGAAGCTCGCGCAGGCCGCCGGGGTCATGGCCGCGCAACCGGCCGCGCTGCAGCTGCGCCTGCTGCAGACGATGGTCGAGGTGGCCGCCGAGAAGAACTCGACGGTCGTCCTGCCCTTCCCGGTGGAGCTGCTGCGCTTCCTGGAGCGTGCGGCGCCCCCGCCGGCCCCCGCGGAGGTGCCCGCGCCGCGGCCGGCGCCGAACGGCGCGGTCGTGCCCCCCGACGGCCGCTGAGGCCCAGCCGCGGACCGGCGCGGCGTCGTCCGGGTCGAGGCCGTCCGGGTCGAGGTCGTCCGGTCGAGGTCGTCCGGTCGAGGCCGTCCGGGTCGAGGCCGTCCGGTCGAGGCCGTCCGGGTCGAGGCCGTCCGGGTCGTCGTCCCGCGCCGGCGGGTCGGCGCCCACCGGTGTCCAGCACGGCCGCGCCGGCTGGACGCCGGGCCGGTCGGCGGGCGGGGTCCACCTCCCCCGTCCCCGGTCTGGCCGGTCCCGGGGGCCGGTTGTTGGATGGGTACGTGACGGTGCAGCTGAGAGTCGCGATGGCCCAGGTCGACACCCGCGTCGGCGACCTGGAGGGCAACGCCGCGCTCGTCGTCGAGTGGGCGCGGAGGGCCGCCGACGACGGCGCGCACCTCGTCGTGTTCCCCGAGATGACGCTCACCGGCTACCCCGCCGAGGACCTCGTGCTGCGCGAGTCCTTCGCCCGCGCCAGCGAGCAGGCGCTCACCGGCCTCGCGGCCACCCTCGCGGAGCGGGGGCTGGGCGAGGTCGCCGTCGTCGTCGGGTACCTGGCGCACACCGAGGGCCCGGTCGCGATCGACACCGCGCCGAGCGACGAGGAGACCCTCGACGAGGAGCGCCCCGGCGACGCCAACCCGCGCCGCACCCAGCCCCGCAACGCCGCGGCGCTGCTGCACGGCGGGCAGGTCGTGGCGCGCTACGCCAAGCGGCACCTGCCCAACTACGGCGTCTTCGACGAGGCCCGCTACTTCGTGCCCGGCTCCGAGCTGCCGGTGGTGCGGGTCCGCGGCGCCGACGTCGCGCTGACCATCTGCGAGGACCTCTGGGTCGAGGGCGGGCCGTGCGGGGTGGCCGGGCGGGCGGGCGTCGACCTCGTCGTCTCCCCCAACGCCTCCCCCTACGAGCGGGCCAAGGACGACCTGCGGCTGCCGCTGGTCCGCCGCCGCGCCGCCGAGGCGAACGCGCCGATCGTCTACTGCAACCAGGTCGGCGGGCAGGACGAGCTCGTCTTCGACGGCGACTCGCTGGCCGTCTCCGCCGACGGCGAGCTGCTCGCCCGGGCGCCGCAGTTCGTCGAGCACCTGCTCTGCGTCGACCTCGCCCTCGACCCGGCGCGGGTGCCCGAGCGGCGGGAGGGCCGGATCGGGCCGATGACGGTCACCCGCACCGTCGTGTCCGAGGAGCCGCCGGCGGCGTTCGAGCCGCGGCCGGGCTCGGTGGCCACGCCGCTGGGCGACTGCGAGGAGGTCTGGCGGGCGCTGGTGCTGGGCCTGCGGGACTTCATCGACAAGAACGGCTTCCCGTCGGTGGTGTTCGGCCTGTCCGGCGGCATCGACTCGGCGCTGGTGGCCGCGCTGTCGGTGGACGCGCTCGGCGCCGGCCGGGTGCACGCCGTCGCGCTGCCCTCGCGGTGGTCCACGGAGCACTCGTTGTCCGACGCCGAGGACAGCGCCCGGCGGCTGGGCCTGCACTTCTCCACCGTGCCGATCGCGCCGATGGTCGACGCGTTCGAGTCGCAGGTCGAGCTGTCCGGGACCGCGGCGGAGAACCTGCAGGCGCGCATCCGCGGCACGCTGCTCATGGGGCTGTCCAACCAGCACGGGCACCTGCTGCTGGCCACCAGCAACAAGAGCGAGGTCGCCGTCGGCTACTCGACGCTCTACGGCGACGCCGCCGGCGGGTTCGCCCCGATCAAGGACGTGCCCAAGACCCTGGTGTGGGAGCTGGCCCGCTGGCGCAACGCCCACGCCCGTGACCGCGGCGAGACCGAGCCGATCCCGCAGAACTCGATCGACAAGTCCCCGTCGGCGGAGCTCGCGCCCGGGCAGAAGGACAGCGACTCGCTGCCCTCCTACGAGGAGCTCGACGCCGTCATCGCGGACTACGTCGACCGCGACCTCGGGATGGCCGAGCTGCTCGAGCGCGGCCACGACCCGGAGGTCGTGGCGCGGGTGCTGCGGCTGGTCGACGTCGCGGAGTTCAAGCGCCGGCAGTCCGCGCCCGGGACGAAGATCAGCCTCAAGGCGTTCGGCCGCGACCGGCGGCTGCCCATCACCAACCGCTGGCGGGAGAGCCTGCCCAGCGTCCGCGAAGGAGCCCAGGCATGACGGAGTCGGTCCTCTACGGCGGGACGTCGACCGCCCGGGTGCGCATCCACCACCTGCAGCAGGCCAAGGAGCGCGGCGAGAAGTGGGCGATGCTCACCGCCTACGACACCTACAGCGCGCAGGTGTTCGAGGAGGCCGGCATCCCGGTGATGCTGGTCGGCGACTCGGCCGGGAACGTCGTGCTCGGCCACTCCTCGACCGTGCCGGTCACCGTCGAGGACCTGCTGCTGATGACCAAGGCGGTCACCCGCTCGACGAAGCGGTCGCTGATCGTCGCCGACCTGCCGTTCGGGTCCTACGAGGCCTCGCCGCAGCAGGCGTTCGCCACCTCCGTCCGGATGATGAAGGAGGGCGGCGCGCAGGCGGTCAAGCTCGAGGGCGGGGTGCGGGTGGCGCCGCAGATCCGGGTGCTCACCGAGAACGGGATCCCGGTGATGGCGCACGTCGGCTTCACGCCGCAGAGCGAGCACGCCCTCGGCGGGTTCCGGGTGCAGGGCCGCGGCGCCGGCGCCGAGCAGCTGCTGGCCGACGCGCACGCCGTGCAGGAGGCCGGCGCGTTCGCCGTCGTCCTGGAGATGGTGCCCGCCCCACTGGCCGCGAAGGTGACCGAGGAGCTGTCCATCCCGACGATCGGCATCGGCGCCGGGCCCGACTGCGACGCCCAGGTGCTGGTGTGGCCGGACATGGCCGGGCTCAACGGCGGCCGGGTGCCCAAGTTCGTGAAGAAGTACGCCGACCTGCGCGCCGAGCTGCTGCGCGCGGCCCGCGAGTACGCCGACGAGGTGCACAGCGGGGTCTTCCCCGGCCCGGAGCACTCCTTCGACTGATCAGGCCCGGCGGCTCCCGGCCGTGCGCCGGGCCCGCGCCAGCAGCAGCCCGTAGCCGACGGCGTTGAGGCCCAGCGCGACGGTGTAGACGCCCGCCTGGACGCCGGCCGACCGCACGTCGAGGCCGAGCGGGCCGAACAGCACGTGGCCGAGGAAGCCGCCGTCGTAGGGCGCGGCGCCGGCCCGCTCCCGCAGCGCGAGCTCCAGCGTGGTGAGCGGGCACGGCGCGCCGGCCAGGTTGACCCCCAGGACGGCGAGCGCCACCGGGGCGTGCAGCCACGCCAGCCGCGGCCACCGGAGCGCGAGCAGCGCGCCGGTGAGCATGAACAGGACGACGGCCGCGTGCAGGACCGCGACCGCGCTCGCGAGCAGCACGGCCCCATCCTCGCCGCCGTCCGGGCGCGGCGGAACGCCTTCCGGGCCGGCGGTGGGCCGAGCGCGTGCGCCGGAGACGGGTTCCGGGCCGGCGGACGCGGCGTGGGCGCACACGCTCCCGGGAGGCGCGCACGCCTTGTGCCGGGCAGGTCGCCGCGGCCAGCCTGACCGCATGCGCGTGCTGGTCGTCGCCTCCCCGCTGACCGGCCACGTCCTGCCGCTGGTCCCGCTCGCCCTGGCCCTGCGCGACGCCGGCGCCGAGGTGGTCGTGGCCACGGCCGGCGACGCGGTCGCGAGCTGCCCGCCGGAGCTGTCGCCGGTCGACGTCGCGCCCGGGCTGCGGCTGGGACCGCTGTTCGGGCGGATCATGCTGCGCCGGCCCCTGCTGGCCCGCCGCGAGCTGGCCGGGCGGGGCGGGACCGAGGCGGTCGGGCTGCTGTTCGGCACCCTCGGCGCCCGGATGGCCGGCGGCGTCCTCGCCGCGGCCGGCCGGCACCGTCCCGACCTGGTGGTGCACGAGTCGCTGGCCCCGGCCGGGGCGGAGGTGGCCGCCCGCCGGGGAGTGCCGTCGGTGCTGGTGGAGGGCAACCTGTTCGACGCGGGGCGGCTGCTCGCCGCGGCGCTGGGGACCTACCGCCCGGCCCGCGGGCTCGGGGAGCTGCCGCCGCCGGAGCAGGTGCTCACCTCGGCCCCGCCGAGCGTGGTCGGCCCGCGCTCCGGCACACCCGTGCGGTTCGTCCCGTGGACGCCGGACCGGCCCGTCGACGCGGAGCTCACCCGCCCCGGCGACCGGCCGCGGGTGCTGGTCAGCCGCAGCACCGTGGCCTCCCCCGGCCCCGACCGGCTGATGCGCGACGCCGCGGCCGCCGCCGCGGGCACCGGCCTCGACGTCGTCCTGGTCCGGCCCGACCGCCGCGTGACCCGGCGGCCGCTGCCCCCGGAGGTGCGGACGGCGGACTGGCTGCCGTTCCCGCGGGTGGTGCCGGCGGCCGCCGGGGTGGTGCACCACGGCGGCGCGGGCACCGTCCTGACCGCGCTGGCCGCGGGCGTGCCGCAGCTCGTGGTCCGCGGCGCCGGCGACCGCCGCACCAACGCCGACCTGGTGGCCGCACGCGGTGCCGGCCTCGCCGTCGAGCCGGGCGGGATCACCTCTGCGCTGCTGGAGCGGCTGGTCGGCGACCCCGCCCTGGCCGCGGCCGCCCGGGAGGTGGCCGCCGAGATCGCCGCGGTGCCCGACCCGGCCGCCGTCGTCCCGGACCTGCTGGCGCTGGCCGGGCGGTGAGCGCGCTCAGACGTCGGTGACGCGGATGCCGGCGTGCGCCTTGTACCGGCGGTTGACCGAGACCAGGTTGATCGTCAGCGCCTCGACCTGGCGGGCGTTGCGCAGCCGGCCGGCGTAGATGCCGCGCATCCCGGGCAGCCGCCCGGCCAGCGCCTGCACCTGGTCGGTGGCGGCGCGCACGTCGCCGACCACCATGACGTCGCCGTCGAGGGTGGGCTTCGACAGGTCCTCGAGCAGCACCGCGGACAGGTGGTGGAACGCACCGACGACGTCGGAGTCGGGCAGCAGCGCCGCGGCCTGCTGGGTCACGCTGCCCTCCTCGACGTCGAGCACGTAGGCGCCCAGCTCGTCGAAGCCCATCGGCACCACGCAGTCGACGACGACCTTCCCGGCCAGCGGGCGCGCGAGCTCCGCGAGCGTGTCGGCGTGCCCGGCGTAGGGGACGGCGACGATCACCAGGTCGGCGGCACCGGCGACGTCGAGGTTCGACCCGCCCTGCACCGAGACCTCGCCCCCGCCGGCGGCCGCGGCGCGCTCGGCGACCTGCGCGGCCACCTCGCGGGCGCGGTCGGCGTCCCGGGACCCGAGCAGCAGCCGCTGCCCGACGGCGGCCAGCCGGACGGCGAGCCCCCGCCCCTGCGGGCCGGTCCCGCCCAGCACACCGACGACCAGGTCCTCGACCGGACGGCTCTCCGCTGCGGTGGTCACGCTGCCTCCTCCCGGGCACCGGCGGGTCCGGCGCACCGGGCCCGATCATGCCGGGCCGGCGGGGAGCGGCCGGCCGGCAGGGGCCCGTGGCAGCGGCGGTCGGCGGGACCGGTCAGCGGCCCTCCCACTCCCGGTCCTCCTGGTCGAGGCGCTCGTTGCGCTCGGCCACCGACTGCAGCGCGTGCTCGGCCTCCTCGCGCGTGGCGTAGGGCCCGAGACGGTGCCGCTCGGCGCAGCCGTCCCGGGGCTCCACGGTGTGGTGCTTCAGGCAGTAGAACCACGGTCCCTCGGCCATGCGCGCGCCTCCTGTCAGCCGGTCCCCGCGTGCCGGGGACACCCGATCACGACATGCCCGGAAACGGGGCCGCCACGCTCGCGCCGTGGGCCCCCGTCGTCACTCCTCGACCATCACCTGGTCGTGCCGCGCGTAGAACGCGGTCATCTCCTCGGGG
Source organism: Geodermatophilus sp. SYSU D01045 (assembly GCF_054050295.1). Classification (NCBI taxonomy): domain Bacteria; kingdom Bacillati; phylum Actinomycetota; class Actinomycetes; order Geodermatophilales; family Geodermatophilaceae; genus Geodermatophilus; species Geodermatophilus sp. SYSU D01045. Next base: position 95,073 of record NZ_JBJGZB010000003.1, on the reverse strand, counting down.
GACGGCCGGAGCCCGGTCCGGCGCATCTCCGCCATCTCGGCGAAGAACGACTCCCGCGCGAGCCCGGGCGTGAACAGGATGAGGAAGGACGCCGGCTCGTCGGAGTCGTTGCGGAAGCCGTGCACGCCCCGCTCGTGGGCCAGCGCGAAGTCACCGGGCCGGCACGGCTGCCAGCGCCCCCCGGCGTAGAGCGTCAGCTCGCCCGAGAGCACGTAGAACGACTCGGAGAACGTCCGGTGGTAGTGCGGCGCCGCGCCGGCCGACCGCGGGCCGAGCCGGTACTCGACCAGCCCGAACCGCCCGGCGGTGGCCGCACCCGGCGCCACCATGCGCAGCGCGGCCGAGCCGGCCTCGGCGAGCGGGTGGTCGGCCAGCGGGCGGACGTCGACGAGGCCGGGGTCCGGGTGCGACATGCGGGCAGCCTGCCAGCGACGGCGCCGCGCCGCCGCCCGCCGGCGCACGGCCGGTCCCCCGATGAGCGGGCAGGCGCGCCGCGGACCTCCCGCGACGTCGTCCCCGTGCGGCATCCTGCGCCGGTGACCTCCGTCCGGCCCCCCGACCCCGACGCCGCGACGCCGGACGACGTCCTCGGGCCCGGCGGTCCCGAGAACCGGGTCGCCGCGCTGCTGCTCGCCGTCCTGCTCGTCGTCGGCGGCCTCACGGGCCTGGTCAACCTCGCCCTCGACGGCGTCGTCCGCGAGGGCGCCACGGGCGTCACCTACGGGGCCAGCATGGCCGCCTGCGTGCTCGCCGCGGTGCCGCTGATCGTGCGCCGGCGCATCGGGCTGTGGCAGACGTTCGGCCTGGTGCTGCTCGGCGACCTCGTCTACGCCGTCGTCGCGCTGTGCATCGAGGACCCGGTCCGCTACGCGACGCCGCTGGTGCTGCTGTTCCCCTCGGTGGTGGCCGCGTGGTTCCTCCGGCCGTGGATGCTCGGCGTGCACATGGCGGCCACGCCGGTCGCCGTCGCGGTGGCGGTCCAGCACAGCTACGCGAGCACGGCCGGGCTCGCCGTCCAGGTCGCCGTCTCCGCCGGGATGCTCGACCTCGTGGCGGTCGGGGTGCACCTGCTGCGGCGCCGCGAGCGGCGGCTGCTGGCGGCCACCGAGGCGCAGTCCCGCCGCGACCCGCTCACCGGGCTGGCCAACCGCCGGCACCTGGTCGAGGAGGCCTCCCGGATCTGGCGGCAGGCCCGCCGCGAGGGGCAGCGGGTGGCCGCGATGGTCATCGACCTCGACCACTTCAAGCAGGTCAACGACCGGCACGGGCACGCCGCCGGCGACACCGTGCTGCAGGCCGTCGCGCGGGCGCTGGCCGACACCGTGCGGCCCAGCGACGTGCTCGCCCGCATCGGCGGGGAGGAGCTGGTCGTCCTCGGCCTGGTCGGCGACCCCGGCGAGGCGGCGCACCTGGCCGAGCGGCTCCGGCTCGCGGTCCGTGCCACCCGGCAGCAGCACGGGCACGCGGTCACCGCCTCGATCGGCGTCGCGCTGACCCGGCCGGTCGACGGCGAGGACGCCCCCGCCGCGCTGTGGCGGCTGGTCGACCGGGCCGACGCCGCCATGTACCGGGCCAAGCAGGCCGGCCGGGACCGGGTGGCCACCGTCGCCCCGCCGCGGCCGCGGGCCACCCCGCCGCACGAGCGGCTCGGCCCGCCGACCGTCCCGGGGGCCGCGCGGCCCGGGACGGCGCCCACCGGGGCCTGACCTCCCGTTCCACCGGGTGCGGACGGCGGTTCTCTGCTTCCCTGTCCCCATGACGCTGGTCGTCCCGGACCCGACGCGGACGGTGCCGCTGTCGCGGCGCGAGCAGGCCGACGTCCGCGACCGGTGGCTGACCCAGCGGCTGCTCGACCTCCTGCCCGGCCTGATGGACCGCGCCGGCATCGACCTGTGGCTGGTCGTCGGCCGGGAGGGCGGCGAGGACCCGGTGCTGCCCACCCTGCTGCCGGCGACGTGGCTGTCGGCCCGGCGGCTGGTCGTCCTGGTCCTGCACCGCAGCGACGACGGCGTCACGCCGGTCGCGGTCTCCCGCTACCCGGTCGGCCAGTTCCTGCCCGGCTGGTCACCGGGGGACGACGGCGGCGCCGAGGGCGTCGGCGACGACGAGGACGCGCAGTGGGCCGCGGTGCGGCGGATCGTCGCGCAGGCCGCACCGCGGCGGATCGGCGTCGACGTCTCGGCCGGGAACCCGCTGGCCGACGGGTTGTCGGTCGCCGAGCACCGGCGGCTCACCGCGGCGCTCGGCGACCTCGCCGGCCGGCTGGTGTCCGCCGATGACCTGGTCGTCGGCTGGCTGGAGACCCGGCTGCCGGAGGAGGTCGCGGCCATCGGCGCCCTGGCGCGGTTCACCGACCGGGTGCTGGCCGAGGTCCTCTCCCCCGCCGTGCTCGTGACCGGCGTGACCACGGCGGCGGACCTGGCCTGGGAGGTGCACGAGCGGCTGGCCGCCCGGGGCGTGCCGCCGTGGTTCCACCCGGGGGTCACCGTGCAGCGGGCCGGCGTGCCGCTGCAGCCCGACGGCGGGGTCGGGCTCCCGACCGTGCCGCAGGACGCCGTCCTGGAGCCCGGCGACCTGGTGACCTGCGACGCCGGGCTGACCAGCCTGGGCCTGGTCTCCGACCTGCAGCGCAGCGTCTACCTGCTGCGCCCCGGGGAGGACGCCGCGCCGGCGGGCCTGCGGCGGGCGTGGGCGGCGGGGCGCCGCGCGCAGGAGCTCACCGCCGCGGCGCTGGTACCGGGGCGGACCGGCAACGAGGCGCTTGCCGCCGCGCGCGCCGCGATGGCCGCCGAGGGGCTGGATGCCGACGTCTACTCCCACCCGGTGGGCGTGCACGGGCACGGCGCCGGGCCGGTGATCGGCCGGTGGGACGACCAGCGCGGCGTGCCCGGCGAGGGTGACCGCGTGCTGCACCCGGACACCGTCTTCGCCCTGGAGCTCGCCGTCCGCGTGACGGTGCCCGAGTGGGGCGGCCAGTGCCTGCGGCTGGCGCTGGAGGAGGAGGTCGTCCTCACGTCCGCGGGGACGTCGGAGCTGGGCGCCCCGCAGCGCGAGCTGTGGGCCGTCCCGGCGGGCTGGGGCGGCGCCTAGCTCTCGCGCGCCCTCGCCGTCGCGCGGTCGCTGGCCTTGCGGATGGCGTCGACGAGCTCGTCCTTGCTCATCCTCGATCGCCCGCTGACGTCGAGCCGCTTCGCGACGTCCATGAGGTGCTCCTTGGTGGCGTTGGCGTCGACGCCGCCCTTGGTCTCCCGGTCGGTGCCGGCGCCGCCCTCGGCCTGGGGGTCGCTCGGGCCCTTGTGGTCCTTGGGCTCCCAGTGGTCGCCGACCTTCTCGTGGGTGTGCTTGACCGCCGCCCACGCCACCCGGTTGGCCCGCTGCTCGTCGCCGTCGTAGTCCTCGACGGCGGAGTCGTGCGCCTTGGCGAAGGTGCGCTGCGCCTTCTCGTCCGAGCGTTGCAGCGTGCTGGGGATCTCGTCGGCCTTCGCGTCTCCGCTCTTCGTCGTCTTGGGCATGCGGCGCAGGTACCCGCGGGCCGGGCGGTCACTCGCCGGTGCCGAGCCAGGTGACGCCGTGCTCCCGTGAGGCCCGCTGGTAGGCCTCGTCGAACGAGCCGCCGGTCGCGCTGGCCTCGGCGAGGGTGCGGAAGAAGCCCTCGAAGCCGGCCGGGGAGGTCAGGCAGAGCAGCCGGCCCTCGCGCGGCACCACCCGCCGGTGGGCGTGCGGGACGCCGCGCGGGAGGAACGCCGTCCCGCCCGGGCCGACGGTGAACTCCTGCTCGCCGCACACGAAGACGTGCTCGCCCTCGATCACGTAGTACAGCTCGTCGGTGTCCCGGTGCACGTGCCGGGAGGTGTCCAGGAGCGGGGTCTGCTCCTCGAACAGGGTGAAGGCCCCGGCCGTGGTGTCCGCGGACGCGCGGACGACGATCGTCGTCCCCCAGAAGACCAGCCGCTCCCCGCCGTCGTGGTCCCGGGCGAAGGGCGGCGCGGCGGGCTCGGCCATGGCAGGACGCTACGCCGGGGACCGCCCGGCGTCAGCGGCCCGCGGCGTCCCCCGGCCCGTCGACCAGCCAGCGCGACCAGTGCACCCGCTGGGCTTCGGTCAGGGGCGCCGAGGCGTCGGCGGCGTAGTCGAAGTTGACCAGCACCATCTCGGCGCGCAGGGCCACCTGCCCGTCCTGGGTGAGCTCCTGGCACATGCCGATCGAGCTGCGGCCCAGCCGGGTGATCGACGTCGACACCGTCAGGTGCTCCCCGATCCGGTAGTGCACCTGCCGCAGGTAGTCGACCTCCAGCCGGGCGAGGATGATCCCCGAGCCCGGCGCGGGGTCGACCATGGCCAGCCGGGCGTCCTCGAGCAGGCCGAGGACGCGGGCGTGGTTGACGTGCCCGAAGACGTCGGTGTCCGACCAGCGCAGCTGGACGGGGTGCTCGTGCCGCTGGCTCAGGGCAGGTCCGCCGTCTCCGCCGACTGGCGGTGGGCGCCCTGGGCGTCGTCCGGGTCGGGGTGCACGGTGCGCTCCTCGGACTCGGCGAGGATCACCTCGGCGGCCACCTCCTCCATGCCGCTGCCCTTCATGCCGGCCTCCTCGGGGAGCAGGTCGGCGCGGGTCTCGACGTTGTGATCGGTGACGTTGGCCAGGGCCTCGGGGCTCGGCTCCTTCTGCGTGACCACGCGGACCTCCTCAGAACCGCTGCTGCTCGGTGCCGATGCCCAGCGCCCGGGCGACGTCCTGGACGTTCTCGAACGTCTGCCCGGCCGGGAGCCGGCGCAGGTCGGCGAGCACGCGGTCCTCCGCGTTCGACTCCTCCGCGCGGGCCACGAGCGCGTCGCGGTCGGCCGGCCACACCTCCTTGCCGAGCGTCTCGGCGATCGCGGCGCGGCGGTCGACGTCGGCCGGGCTGGTGCCGGCCGGGGTGCCCTCCTGGTGCGGGTCGCTCATGGGGTTCGCCTCCGTCACTGCGGGGTCGGGGTCGAGTCGTCGGTGTAGCGGAGGATCGCCGCCACCGGGATGTCGCCGGGCATGGCCGCCCGCGGCACGACGACGACGCCGGCGGTGCTCGCCACGGCGGCGGCCAGCAGCGCGCGCTCGGCGGGGACCGACTGCGCCTCCTGCACGCCGAGGGCGTCCATGTCGGCCGGGTCGACGCCGAGCTCCAGCGGCGAGGCGCCCACGAGCAGCTTCTCGTCGTCGGCGGGGTCGGCGAGGACGAGCGTCTCCACCTGCGCCTTCCGCAGCGCCTCGACGACGTTCGCCGTCCCGGTGACGGCCAGGCCGTGGGCGCCGGCGGAGCTGATCTTCTCGACGGCGTCGGCCTCGTCCCGCGCCTCGTGCTCGGCGACGAGCTCGGCGGCCTTCCGCTCGACCGGCTCGCGGTCGGCGCCGGCGGCCCGGCCGCCCTCGTCGATGGACACAATCAGGTCCGACCACAGCCCGCTGGCCCGGTCGGAGAGGATCTGGCGGGCGCGCATGTCACCGGCGAGCAGCACGAACCGCGGCTGGTGGCGCCGGACGACCGAGGAGACGTGCTGGGCGACGTCCTCGGCGTTGTGGATCCACTTGTTCTCGGCGTTGTGCTGGTACCGGTGGTGGGCCCAGCCGCCGCCCTGGAACTTGCGGATCTGGAAGGTGTCGCCCTTCACCGTCTCCTCCTCCTCGGCCTCGCCGGGGAGGCTCGCGACGGTGAGGTCGGCGCCGGTGCGGTCGGTGAGGACGACGACGTGCGGGACGCGCCCGGGCAGCGCGCGCAGCACCGGCAGCAGGTCCGGCTGCGGCGACCACTCGGCGAGCTCCTGGCGCGGCACGTCGGCGAGCTGGGAGTCGAACACGACGGTGCCGTCGGCGGCGACGACGACCGCGCGGCCGCGGATCGTGCCCGCCTCACCGCCGTCGTTGCCCTCCAGCAGCCGGCCGCGGACCGCCTCGACGACCGCCTCCGGCGCGCCCTGCTCGCCGAGCTTCTCGGCGACCGCGCGGACGCGGAGGTCGAGCTCGGTGTCGGCGCTCTCGGTGGTGTGCGTGACGTCGGCGGTCACGGTGGCGAAGGGACCTGCGGCCTGGAAGACCGGTGCCAGGAAGGACACGTCCATGGGGTGGGGACCACTTCCTCTGTGCTGATCGGAGTGCGGGACGGCGTCCTCGGTGGACCGCGCACTGCTCCGCCGCCTACCCACCGGTCCGAGTGCCACACACCGTGTCGGATCCGGGAGGGGCGGGTAGGCGGTCCGGCATGACCGAGCACGACCAGCTGCCGCTGCCCGACTACGACCACCTGCCGGTGCAGGGACTGATCTCGCGCATCCGCACGCTGGACGCCACCGGCCTGCAGACGGTGCTCGAGTACGAACGGGCCCACGCGAACCGGCTGCAGGTGGTCACGGCCATGGAGAACCGGCTGCGGTCGCTGCACGAGGGCGCCCAGCCCTCCGGCGGCGACCCGGCGGCCGCGGCGGCCGACGACCCGGTGCACGCCTCCGCCGGCTCGAAGGTGTCCGAGGCCACGACCGGCCCGGCGATGAACCCGCCGTCGCAGGGCGACCCGACCAACCCCGCCCAGCCGCGCTCGACCGGCTGACCTCCCCACCGACGACGGCGGCCGCGCACCCCACCGGGTGCGCGGCCGCCGTGCCGCTCAGCCGAAGGCGTCGACCATGTCCATGGCGGCCGGGCCGAGCAGCACGACGAACAGGACCGGCAGGATGCACACCATCAGCGGGAAGATGACCTTGACCGGGATCTGCATGGCCTTCTCCTCGGCCCGCTGCCGGCGCTTGAGCCGCATCTCCTGCGCCTGGGTGCGCAGCACGTCGGCGATCGAGACGCCGTAGACGTCGGCCTGCACCACGGCCCGGATGAACCGCCGCAGGTCCTCCACCCCGGTCCGCTCGGCCAGCGCGAGGTAGGCCTCGCGGCGGGGCTGGCCCACCCCGATGTCCTGCAGGGTGCGTACCAGCTCCTCGGCCAGCGGACCGCGGCCGTTCCGCCCGGCCCGGGCCATGGCCGCCTCGAACCCGAGGCCGGCCTCCACGGCGATGGTCATCTGGTCGAGGGTGTCGGCCAGCTCCAGCCCGATCGCCTGCTGGCGCTCCTGGCCCCGGCTGTGGAGCAGCAGCTCGGGGACGACGTACGCGACGGCCGTCGTGGCGACGGCCATGAGCACGGTGAGCGCCCCCGGACGGCTGCTCACGACCAGCAGCCCGAGAGCCGCGGCGATCGCGGCCAGCACCAGCTTGGCGGCGACCAGCCGCGGGACGGGCCAGGCCGCCGGGCGCCCGGCCGCGCCGGCCATCCGGTCCAGCCGGGCCACCGTGCCCGCCGGCGTCAGCACCGAGACGAGGCGCCCGAGCAGGCCCGGGCGGGTCCGCGCGGACCGCGGCCCGGCACCGGTCACGTCGAGCCCACGGGTGAGGTTGGCCCGGGACCGGGCGGCCGCGTCCTGCGGACGCGCGACCAGCGCCCAGCCGATCAGGGGGACGCCGGCGGCCACGGCCAGTGCCGCGGCGAGGACGAGGGGAGGAACGGTGCCCATCAGAACCGGATCGCCACGGTCTTCTTGAGCCACAGCCCGCCGACGAGCAGCAGGACCGCCGACACGGCGATCATGACCCAGCCGGCGAGGGACCCGGTGAACGCGGAGAGGTAGGCCGGGTTGGTGACCGTCAGGAAGGCGACGATGCCGACCGGCAGGGCCATGAGCACCCAGGCCGACAGCCGGCCCTCGGCCGACAGGGCCTGCACCTGACGGCGGATGGCGTTGCGCTCCCGGATCGTGTGCCCGACGGTGTCGAGCACCTCGGCCAGGTTGCCGCCGACCTCGCGGTGGATGGCGATGGCCTGGGCGGTCCAGCGGAAGTCGTCGCTGTCCACCCGCACGGCCACCTCGTCCAGCGCGGCGCCGAGGTCCCGGCCCACCCGGGTCTCGTTGACGATCCGGGCGAACTCCTCCGCGATGGGGGCCGGCGCCTGGTCGGCCACCGCGTCCACCGCGCGCAGCAGGCTGTGCCCGGCGCGCAGGCTGCTGGCCATCAGCTGCAGCGCGTCGTCGAGCTGGTCGGCGAACCGGGCCCGGCGCCGGCCGGTCCGCAGCCGGACGAGTACCCGCGCGCCCAGCGGTACGAGGGCCGCGAGCAGCAGCCCGGCGAGGACACCCCCGAGCAGCCAGCCGAGCGCACCGAGCACCAGCGTCCCCAGGCCGGTGAGCAGGACGAACTCCGCCGGCCCCGTGGCGATGCCGGCCCGCTCGAGGGCGGCCGCGACTCCCCCGGCGCCACCTCGCCGCGCCAGCACCTGCTCGACGCCGTCCTGCGCCTGCGCGGCCACCTTGGTCAGCAGCGTCGGCGGCGGCGCGATCGTGGGGTCGAGGCGGGCCAGCGGCACCCGCCGCGGCCCGGCCGGCACCACGCCGAGGGCCAGGACGGCCAGCCCGCCGGCCACCAGCGCCAGCCCGAGGAGCAGCAGCGCCGGCGACATCAGGCCCACCTCCGCGCGGGCAGCGGCTCGGGCGTCCCGAACACCGACGGGGAGACCCGGATGCCGAGCTCCTCGAAGCGGTCGGTGAACCGCGGCCGCACGCCGGTCGGGACCGGCTTGCCGAGGAAGCGGCCGGAAGGGTCGACGCCGGCGGAGTAGTCGAACAGGAAGGCGTCCTGCAGGGTCACCGTCTCCCCCTCCATGCCCTGCACCTCGGTCACGTGGGTGACCCGGCGGGTGCCGTCGCGCAGGCGGGTGAGCTGGACGACGACGTCGACCGCGGAGGCGATCTGCTCGCGGATGGCGCGCAGCGGCAGGTCCATGCCGGCCATGAGCACGAGGGTCTCCAGCCGCGAGATGGCGTCGCGCGGGGAGTTGGCGTGCACCGTCGACAGCGAGCCGTCGTGGCCGGTGTTCATCGCCTGCAGCATGTCCAGCGACTCCCCGCCGCGGCACTCCCCGACCACGATCCGGTCGGGGCGCATCCGCAGGCTGTTGCGGACCAGGTCGCGGATGGTGATCGCGCCGCGGCCCTCGATGTTCGGCGGCCGCGACTCGAGCCGGACGACGTGCTCCTGCTGCAGCTGGAGCTCGACGGCGTCCTCGATGGTGACGATCCGCTCGCCCTCCGGGATGAAGGACGACAGCACGTTGAGCAGCGTCGTCTTCCCGGTGCCGGTGCCGCCGGAGACGATGATGTTGAGCCGGGCCTCGACGCAGGCGTGCAGCAGCTCGGCCATCTCCGGGCTGAGCGTGCCGAACCCGATGAGGTCCTCGACGCCGAACGGGTCCTTCGAGAACTTGCGGATGGTCAGCGTCGATCCGGAGAAGGCCAGCGGCGGGATGATCGCGTTGACGCGGGAGCCGTCGGCCAGCCGCGCGTCGACCATGGGCGAGGACTCGTCGATCCGGCGTCCCACCCGGGAGACGATCCGGTCGATCACCCGGCGCAGGTGCTCCTCGGAGGTGAACCGGGCGGCGCTGCGCACCAGCTTGCCGCCCTGCTCGACGTAGACCATCTCCGGGCCGTTGCACATGATCTCGGTGACCGTCGGGTCGTCGAGCAGCCTCTGCAGCGGGCCGAAGCCCAGCACGTCGTCGGCGAGCTCCGCGGTCAGCCGGGCCCGCTCGTCGGGCGAGAGCGGCACCTTCTCCTCGTCGACGACGACGTCGAGCTCGCCGAGGACGATGCCGCGCAGCTGCTCCTCCGACAGCGACGGGTCGTTCATCCGCGACCCCATGCGCTCGAACAGCGCCTTGGCGACGCGGTCCTTGAGCCGGGTGAGGGCGTCGGTCGGGGGCGCCGGGGCGACCGGGGTCACGGGCCGGGGCGCGGGGACGACCGCCGGCGCCGGCGTCTGCGCCGGGACGGGCGGGGGCACCGGCTCGGCCGGCCGGCCCTGGGCGGCAGCGAGGCGGGAGGCGAGGTTCACGACGCCGCCCGGTGCATCGAGGCGGAGGTCACGACGCCGCCCGGTGCTTGGCGCGGTAGCGGCCCGGCTTGACCAGCGGGGTGGCGGCGAACCGGGAGACCAGCCGGCGCAGCTCCTTCGCCGCCGGGTCCTTGCCGTTGCCGGCGAGGATCGGCACCCCCTGGTTGGTCGAGGCCGGGACCGCGGGCGACCGCGGGACGACGACGTCGACCCCCGTGCCGATCGCGGACTCGACGTCGCGCTGCGACAGCCCGCTCTTGGGGTCGGCCATGTTCATGACCACGTGCCGGCCGGCCGGGATCATGCCGAGCTCGCCGAGCACCTGCACCTCCTTGCGCAGGCCGCGGACGCCGGGGACGTCCATGCTGCTGAGCAGGACCACGTCGGTGGCGCCGTCGATGGCGGCCAGCGTGTGCTCCGAGAGCCCCGGCGCGGTGTCGACGACGACGTAGCGGAACTCCCGGGCCAGCGCGGACAGCAGCCGGGTGACGTCCTCGGCGGTGACCGTGTCCCCGGCGGCCGGCGACTCCGACCCGCAGACGGCGAACAGCCCGCTGGGGTGCTGGGTGAGGAAGGTCTTGAGGACCATAGTGTCCTGGCTGGCCGGGCCGTGGACGGCGTCGGGCAGCGTGTACTCGGGCACCAGGCCGAGCGCGGAGGCCACGTCGCCGAACTGCACGTCGAGGTCGACCAGCACGGTCCCCTGCGGGGCCGTGGCGGCCAGGCCGACGGCGAGGTTGGTCGCCACCGTGGTCTTGCCGACGCCGCCCTTGGGCGAGGCGACGGTGACCACCCGGCCGGTGAAGCGGGCGGTCTCCTCCAGCGGGCGCAGCACCCGGCGCCGGTCGGCGGCGGCCGCGCCGGCGCGCTCGACGGCCGCGGTAATCTCGGCCGCCTCGGCACGCGGGGGCAGCAGGTCGCGGATGCCGGCCCGCATCGCCGCCTGCCACAGCTCCGGCGTCGGCTCGGCGACCAGGACGACGCTGGTGCCGGGGCACTGCACGTCCAGCCGCCCGGCCAGGGTGAGCACCTCGTGCAGGGGGGCCAGCGGGCCGACGAGCAGGACGTCGGGCAGCTCGCCGTCGGTCAGCAGCTCGAACAGCCGGGCCGGGTCGCCGGGCAGCCGGCCGGGGGGCAGCACCTGGACGTCGCCGTCCACGGCGGCCACGACCGCCGCCCGCAGGTCGTCACCGGCCCCGGCGAGGACGACGCGGCTCACTCCGTCGCCTCCGCGGCCACGGCACCGAGGGCGGCGAGCAGGTCGCCGTAGACGTTGCCCTGGGTGACCACGCGGGTGCCGGAGGTGTCGGTGCCCTCGCGCTCGAGCGCCAGCCAGACGGTCGCGTGCTCCATGCCGAAGACCACCCGCTCGGCGTCGCGGGCCGGCAGGGCCATCGTGACCATCACGTTGCCCGTCGGGGCGGCGCCGGTGGCCGAGGCGGTCTCCACGTCCCCGCCCTCGGCGCCGGCCGGTGCCGGGGCGCCCTGGACCTGGGTGACCAGGACGCCGTGCAGGGTGGCGTGGGTGGTGCCGATCTGCTCGTCGTCGGGGTCGGCGTCGATGTTGCCCTGCAGCTCCATGGAGATGTAGACGCCGATCTCGTCGCCGGCGGCCAGCCGGCCCCCGACCGCGCGCTGCGGCTCGAGGACCACGCTCACCTCCGACAGCCCCTCGGGCACCGGCACGGTGCCGGGCGCCTGCAGGTCGGTGGGCGCGGCGAACCGGCGGGCCAGCAGCTGCTCGCCGGGCTCGAGGTCCGCGGTGGCGACCTGGCCGGCGAGCTGCTCGAGGTCGGTCACCCGCCCCTCGACCGCCGCCTTGGCGGGCAGCACCTCGGTGCGGACCAGGCCGGCGACCTCGTCGGCGGGGGTGCCCTCGGGGATCGGCTGGTCCACCACGAGCACCTCGACCGTGCGCACCCCGGCGAGGGCGCGGGCGTCGGCGCCGCGCACGTAGGCCAGCAGCACCACGGTGCCGGCGGCCACGAGGACCAGCGCCGCGACGGCGGCGAGCAGTCGGCGTCTCACGGAAGGGCCCCTATCGGATCAGTCGGAGGATCGACGCGCCCAGGTCCGGGGCGTCGGTGCTGGTGTCGAAGGCGCCGGAGGCGTCGACGAAGCGGGTGAAGTAGCCGCGGATGCAGCGCTCCTCGCCCTTGCAGGGCGCACCGGAGTCGAAGAGCCCGCCGAAGTGGTAGCCGGTGACGGTGAAGGCGGCGTAGCCGTAGACCTCGTACCAGGCGCCGCTGCCGGTGCCGCCGTACTCGTCGAAGATCGGCAGCAGCACGGTCCGGCCGACCAGGGCCGCGACGTCGCCGACGGAGCAGCCCTGCGAGGGGTTGTTGCCCGGCTCGGAGTCGAACCGGTTGCCCACCCGCGTGGTCGCCCTGCAGGTGTTGCCGCCGTCGGACTCCAGCCAGCCGAAGCCGCCGGGCACGAACATGCGCGAGGGACCGGTGCAGCCGGTGTCGGACTTCTTGGGCAGCACGATGGTGCGTTCGGTCGTGCCCGAGGGCATGCCGCCGCCGGTCTGCGCCTGCCACTCGCACCAGGAGAAGATCAGCGGCAGCATCGCCGTCCCGCCGCTGGGTGCGCCCCAGGTGACGGTCGCCGTCGCCGAGACCTGGCTCGCGTCGTGGCCGATGACCGGGGCGAACCAGTGCTCGCGCGGGGCGCTGCCGGTGACCGTCACGCGGGTGGGCCCGCTCTGCAGCACCGGCGGTGCCGCGGTGGCCGCGCCGGCGCCGGCCGCGGCCTCGTCGTTGGCGGCGACCAGCTCCTGGGCGGTGGCCTGCACGTCGCCGCAGGCGCCACGGGCGCAGTCGCGGGCCACGGCGAGGGCGGCGGCGTCGGCGGCGACCTGCAGCCGCGCCTTGTCGGCGTAGAGGGCGCCGACGTCGACCGCGATCGCGGTGAAGCCGAGCAAGGGGACGAGCAGGACCGACAGGAGCACGGCCACGGCGCCGCGCTCGCCGGCGAGCCGGCGCCGGAAGCGCGCCCGCAGCGGGCGGATCAGCCGTTGCACCGCATGACCCCCGTCCCGGTCAGGTCGACGTCGGCCCCGAAGAAGCCGGTCAGGAAGGGCATCGGGTAGCTGATGGTCACCCGCACGTTGGTCGTGGTCGTCGCGGTGAGCGGGCACGCGGCGGGTGAGATGGCGATCTGGGCGTCGGTGATCGCCGGGTCGAGGGTGGGGGCGGCGTCGCGGACGGCGGCGCGGGCGGCGGCCGGGTTGCTCTGCAGCGCCATGACCCGGGCGCCCTCGCGGGCCGCCGCGGACAGCGTCCCCTGCACCTGGAAGGCGTGACCGAACTCGATGATCCCGAGGACCAGGACCATCAGCAGGGGCACGATCAGCGCGAACTCGACGACGCTGGCGCCGCGCTCGCGGTTCGACCGTTCCCTCATGTCAGCCTCCTCCCTCGACGATGCGGCCGGGCGTCGTGGCGACTCGTCGTCGCCACGACGCCCGGTGCCCGGTGTGTGTGGGTCAGCTCGCCTCGTTGGCCTTCGTGAGACCGCTCACCACCGACTCGAAGAGCTCCTTGAGCTGCGGGCCGAGCAGGAGCAGGGTGGCGATGATCGCGACGGCGATCAGGCCGACGAGCAGGCCGTACTCGACGGCGGTGGCGCCCTTCTCCTCCCGCTCGACGCGGTCCTTGGCGAAGGCGACGAGGGTGACGAGGGCGGCGAGCGGGTTCAGCACGGTTCTCTCCTGTGGGGGTGGGCCGCCGGTCCAGATCGGTCGATCCGGCCAGTCACGGCGCTGCAGACCCCGTCGGGCGAGAGATGCGCGGACTTGAGGGTCCTTCACCCCGTCCACGGACACGGTTCACCCTCCCCGGTGCGTTCAGCACCTGGGCGGTGACTCCGAGTGTCTGGATTCCGTCAGGTGAGGAGCGGGGCCAGGACCACCAGGCCGGTGCCCAGCAGCAGCGCCGGGCCGAAGGGCAGTTCCGTGCGGAGCCCCACGCGGCGGACCGTCACGAGGGCCAGCGCCAGCACCGCCTGGAGGGCGAAGCCCGCGAACAGGCCGAGCACGACGTGCGGCCAGCCGAGCCACCCCAGGTACAGCCCGAGGACGGCGCCCAGCTTCACGTCCCCCATCCCCATGCCGCGCGGTGAGACCAGCGCCATGACGAGCAGGACGCCGAAGACGGCCGCGGCCGCCGGCACCGCGCGCAGCAGCGCCGGCCACTCCCCCGTGACCGCCGCGGCGCCGGCGAGCAGGACGGTGCCCGCGGCCAGCGTGGGCCGCACGACCCGATCGGGCAGCAGGGAGTGCCGCTGGTCGATCGCGGCCAGCAGCACCCCGCTGACGGCGAGCAGGAGATAGGCGGGCAGCTCGGCGGCCGGCCCGAACCGCCACGCGGTCAGTGCGCACAGGGCACCGGTCAGGAGGACGAGGACCGGCCGCACCGCGGGGCGTTCCGCCGCCCGCTGGTCCTGCGACGGGAGGGCCGGTGCGCCCGCCGGCACCCGGGCGTCCCGACGCCAGGTCCCCCATCGCCGGGCCGCCGGCCAGGGGAAGGTCGCGGCGGCGCGGTCGACGGCCACCCCCGCGACCAGGCCGAGGAGCGCGGCGACCCCGGTGGCGACGGCGGTGGCGGACACGGCGGTCACGATGACACGGCGGAACGTGCGGGCCGGTGAGCGAAAGGCGCCCCTTTCGGGTGAGATCCCGGGACGCGATCGGTGCTCCGTGGCTGCCCGGGCCTCACCGGTACCTTCCCCGTCCGTGCACGTCGTCCGGGGGTTGGTTCAGGCGCTCGTCCTGCTCGTCGCGGGGACGGCTGTCGCCTGCACCGTCGCCGGCGTCTGGGCGGCGGTCGCGGACGGTGACCTGCGGTCGAGGCTCGGCGTCGCGCTGCTCGTCGTCGCCGGGCTCGTCGCCCTCGTCGGTGGATCGCTGCTCGCCCGCGCCGGGACGTCGGACGTGCGGGCGTTCCTGGGCCTGGCCCCGGAGACCGGTCGGGCCGAGCCCGGGGGTTCGCTGGGGCCGGTCGGCGTCTTCCTGTTCGTCTGCGTGCCGCTCGCCGTCGCCGGGCTCTTCCTCGCGGGCTGAGGCGCCCGGATCGTCGTCCCCGTCGGGCAGGCTGCGCGCGTGCCCTTCGACGCGACGCTGGTGCGGTGGCCCGGTGCCGGCAGCTGGGTCTTCGCGCCCGTCCCCGCGGAGCACGCGCCGGAGACCGCCGGTCCGTTCGGCCGGGTGCCCGTGACCGCGACCGTCGACGGGCGCACGTGGTCGACCAGCGTGTGGCGCGACCGCGCGGCGGGGTGGCTGCTCCCCGTGCCCGCGCGGATCCGGCGCGGCAAGGACGACGGCGACGTCGTCACGGTCGACGTCGAGGTGGACCCCGTCCGGCTGTGAGAAACCGCCTCTGACCTGCGGGAACTGTCGTACCCCGGTCGTAGCGTGCGGGGTGTGCAGGAGGTCGCGGAGTACGTGTCGCCGGTCGAGCAGGCGTTGCTCGACGCGGTGATCGAGCTGCCCGCGCCGTTCCGGCGGCTGCCGGTGGACCTGCTGTCGGATGAACAGGCCGCCGCGGAGTTGCAGCGGGTGCAGGCGCGCAAGGCGATGGAGGCCGCCTACGAGGCCGAACTGGTGCTCCGCCTGGCCGAGGCCCGCCCGTCCGACATCGATCCGGCGCCGGGCACCCCCGGGGCGAGGCGCGGGTCGTGGGTGCCGGACACCGAGCTGCCCGGGGTGTCGGAGTTCTTCTCCGCCGAGCTCGCGGTGGTGCTGAACGTCGGCCGCGGTACCGCCGCCCACCTGGCCCACCGGGCGTGGACCTATCGGGAGAAGCTGCCCGCCACCTGGGCCGCACTGGCCGCCGGCACCCTCGACGAGGCCCGCGCCAAGGCGCTGGTGGACGTGCTGGAGCACACCACCGCGGCCACCGCCCGGGCGATCGAGTCGGCGCTGCTGCCGGACGCGACGGGCCTGACGGTCCGGAAGCTGAAGGACCGGGCGCTGGCGCTGCTGCTCGACGCCGACGCCGACGCCATCGACGGCCGCCGCCAGCAGGCCGAACGGCACGCCGACGTGCGGCTGTACGACTGCCCGTTCGACGGCATGGCCACCCTCGCCGCCGACCTGCCCGCCGACGTCGCCGCCGCCTGCCACGCCGTCGTCGACGCACTCGCCCGGATGCGCAAGGCCGACGGTGATCCCCGCCCGATCGGGCAGCTGCGCACGGTGGTCCTCGCCGACCTGCTGCAGCGCCCGTGGGAGAGCGGCCGGCCGGCGGTGACCGCGCACCTGCAGGTCATCGCCACCCTCAGCGCGCTGGCCGGCCGCAGCACCGAGGCCGGCCAGGTCAACGGGTTTCCGATCACCGCCGCCCACCTGCGCGAACTCCTGCAGCAGCTCGACGCCCTGGGCCTGCGGGTGCCCGAGGGCGGGTCGGTGACGGTCGCGCTGGTCGACGACGGCGGCGCCCTGCGCGCCACCACCACGCTCGAGCAGCTGCGTCGGCTGGCCGGCCGCGGCTGCCCCGACCACCCCGCCGAGGCCGACTGCGACTGCGACTGCGCAGTGCTCGACCGCCCGGACACAACCCATGCCTACGCGCCCTCGGCGCCGCAGCAGCGGTTCGTGCACACCCGGGACCGCACCTGCCGCTTCCCCACCTGCGGGCAGCGGGTCGGCTGGGCGGATGTCGACCACGTCGTCCCGCACGCCCACGGCGGCGCCACCGACTGCGCCAACCTGTGCTGCCTGTGCCGCAGCCACCACCGCCTCAAGACCTTCGCGAGGGGGTGGCGGTTCGAGATGAGTGCCGACGGCGTGCTGACCGTCACCACCCCGTCGGGGATCACGCGGACCACCCGCCCACCCGGGATGCGACCACCCCCGGCCGAGTCGGACCCACCACCGGCCGGCACCGGACCACCATCACCCGCCGACCCGGCCGACGATCCCCCGCCCTTCTGACCGACCCGATCAGAGGGACGTCGGCTCGCCCGCACCCGGCGAGCCGACGCCTGCGGTCCTCCCCTGCGCACGGAGGTCAGGGCGCCGGGGGACGTGCATCAGCGGCCGTACCGGACGTGCAGCAGGCCGTCGTCGGTCTCGGCCAGCCGCCCGCCTGCCGCGGCCATCGCCTCCGCCGCCCGCGCCAGCCGCTCGTAGGCGGCCGCCGCATCGAGGAGCGTCGCGGCGCGGTCGGCTGCGTGCCGGAAGGTCAGGGACTCGACCGTCCGGACGAGGACTCCGCCGGCCACGGCGTGCACCCGCAGGGCGCTGCCCTCGGCGACCAGGTCGCGGCCGGGACCGACCCGGGCCGCGACGACCGCCCACCGCCGGGAGCCGAGTTCCGTGGGCGACACCTGCCGGGCGAGCTCGGCGAGCACCTCGGACGGCAGGTCCGGCCCGCCCACCTGCACCGCCCCTCCCCCGCCACGGGCCACGACCGGAGTGCCGGGGACGGCGCCGAGGGACAGCACGTCGTCGTCGGCGACGGGCGGCTCGTCGACCACCCGGACCCGCCAGTGCAGGGCGGGGGCGACGCCGGGCGCCGGCAGCGGCACCGGCGTCAGGGACGTGGCGGCGCGCTGCCGCCGGGACGGGCGGGTGGCGAGGAGGTGGCCGTCGCGCATCGGCTGGGCCAGCGTCCAGCCGGCGGCGTGCGCGGCGCGGAGTTCGGCGGCCAGGAGGCGCACCCGTGCGGCGGCATCGGTCAGTGAGACGACGTCGTCGAGGTCCCAGCGGTACTCGGTCTCGTGGCGCGAGCCGGGCCAGGGCGACGGCGGTCGGGAGAGCTGCGTGGTCATGTCGATCCTCGCGCGGACGGGACGCCCCGCGGCGGGGAGCCGGCGGGGACCGCCGGGCCGGCGCCACGGGGACGGACCGTCTCGCGGGTCGGGGCCGGCGGGTGTCCCCGGGCGGGGTCCGGCGCCGACCGGCCGATCATGGCACGACCCGGCTCACTCCCCCAGGGCGTAGGTCGCCTCCACGACGGCGCGGACGACGACGTCCTGCGGGTCCAGCTCCAGCGCGGGACCGCCGCCGCGGGCCATGACCGCCATGGTCTCGGGCGCGCCGGGCACCGCGGAGGACAGTCCCGGGTCGGCCAGCTCCAGCAGCGGCCCGAGCGGGCGCCCCACCGCGTCGGCGAGGTCGGCGGCGGCCTCGCGGGCGGCGGCGACGGCGGCCCGGCGGACGGCGCGGCGCGCGGCGGCGGGGTCGTCGAGGTCCCAGGAGACGCCGCCGATCCCGGCACCCGCCGCGGCCACCACCTCGGCCAGCTCCGGCACGGCGCCCGCGTCGGCCTGCACGGTGCCGCCCACGGTCGCCTCCCAGCCGGCCCGCTCGGCGGTCCCGGTGTCCCAGACGAACCGCTCGTGCACCGACACCCGCGACAGCACCACGGCCCGGACCCCGGCGACCCCGTCGAGCGCCGCGCGCAGGCCGGCGGCCACCCCCGACGCCACCGCCAGTGCCGCGGCCCGGCCGTCCGGGGAGACCTCGCGGACGTGCACGGCGAGCGTCGCGCAGTCGGGCGGGTGGTCGGCGCAAGCCTCACCGCGCACGCGGACGACGGCCGGCGGCAGCGTCACGCGCGGTCAGCCGACCACGGGCGCGGGCGCGGACAGCTCCGCGACCACCGACTCGTAGCAGCCGTGCAGCAGGTCCAGCCGCTCGACGAGGCGGTCGACCCACGCCGCGGACGTGCTGACCGGCACCGGCTCGAACATCAGCGACCAGAACAGCCGGTCCACGTGCGCGGTGCGCACGAACCGCCGCTCGTCCACCGACAGCGTCGACCCGACGGCCTCGGCGAACCGCCGGGCCGCCTCCCTCCGCAGCCGTCCCGCGGACGAGGGGACGGCGAGGCCGATCGCGCGGCCCAGCAGCGGGACCAGGCGCGGCCGGTCGGCGTCGGAGAGCACGTCGTTGGCGTGCCGCAGGACGGCGGCCAGCTCGGCGTCGACGCACGCCGGCGCGTCGCTGAACGCCTCCCCGGCCAGCAGGGCCGTGTACTCGAGGAAGCACGCGCCGCGCGCGGGCGTGCGGTGCCGTCCCCGGCTCAGGACGGGCAGGTAGTCCGGGCTCCATGTCATGGTCACCGCCCCCTCCGGGCCGCCTCCGGCCGTCGGCGCGACGAGCGTAGGTCCGCGGAGCGGCTCAGCGCAGTCCTGCGGCCATGGCGGGACCGCGACGCAGCCACCCGGCCGCGGCGAGCCCGCGCCGGGAGCCCTCGACGGCGCCTGACGACGTCGGCCACGGTGAGCCGGACGCCGACCCGAGGAGCCCAGCGCGATGACCCAGGTGTCCACCGCGATCGAGATCGACGCGCCGCCGGAGCGGGTGTGGGCCGAGCTCACGGACCTGCGCGCCTATCCCGAGTGGAACCCGTTCATCGTCCGGGCCGCGGGCGACGTCGTCCCCGGCGCCCGGCTGTCGCTGCGGATGCAGCCGGTGGGCGGGCGGGCGATGGGCTTCCGCCCGCGCCTGCTCGAGGTCGCCCCGCCCCGCGAGCTGCGGTGGCTCGGCCGCCTCGGCGTCCCGGGGCTGTTCGACGGCGAGCACGTCTTCCGCCTCGAGCCCGCCGGGCCGGGCACCCGGCTCGTCCAGGAGGAGACCTTCCGCGGCGTGCTCGTCCCGCTGCTGGCGCGGTCCCTGCGGCGCGGCACGCTGCCCGGCTTCGAGGCCATGAACCGGGCGCTCAAGGAGCGGGCGGAGCGGCCTCTCTGACCTGCCCTCGGGCGCACGGGACGGTCGGTAGCGTCCGGCCATGACCGTCCTCAGCAGGCTGGGCGCCCTGGCCGTGGACCTCGCGCTGGGGCTGCGCCCCACCACGGGCAGCTACACCGTCGAGCGCGACCTGGCCGTCCCGATGCCCGACGGCGTCGCGCTGGTCGGCGACCTGTGGTGCCCGGTCGGCACGCGCGGGCCGCAGCCGGTCGTCCTCGTCCGCACGCCCTACGGCCGGGCCGGCGCGGGCGGGCAGCTGTTCGCCGCGCCCCTGGCCCGGCGCGGCCTGACCGTCTTCCTGCAGGCGACCCGCGGGACGTTCGGCTCGGGCGGGCACTTCCGCCCGTTCACCACCGAACACGAGGACGGCCTGGCCACCGTCGCCTGGCTGCGCGCGCAGCCGTGGTGCGACGGCCGGGTGGCCACCACCGGCGGCAGCTACTTCGGGCACACGCAGTGGGCGGTGGCGCCCTACGCCGACCCGCCGCTGACCTCGGTGTCGCCGCACATCACCGCGGCCGACGTCAGTGACACGGTCTTCTTCCAGAACGGCGCGCCCTCGGTGCACACGGCGCTCGCGTGGTCGGCGCAGATCGGCCGGCAGGAGCGCGGCGGGCTGCTCGGCGGGCTACCGGACCCACGGCTGCGCAAACAGGTCCGCCGGGCGCTCGGGCGGCTGCCGCTGCAGGCCGCCGACGTCGCGGTCGCCGGCGCGCCGGTGCCCTTCTGGCGCGACTTCGTGGCGCACTCCGAGCCCGGCGACCCGTTCTGGTCCGCCGCCGACCACGGCGAGGCCGACCTCACCCGCCTGCCCCCGGTGAACATGGTCACCGGCTGGTGGGACCTGTTCGTCGCCGGGCAGATGGCCGACGTCACCGCCCTGCAGGCCGCCGGCGTCCCGGTGCGGGTCACCGTCGGGCCCTGGCTGCACGGCGAGTTCGGCGAGCTGCGGGCGATCGTGCGCAGCGACGTCGCGTGGCTCCGCCACCACCTGCTCGGCGGGCCGGTGCCCCGGGGCGCCGCCGTCCGGGTGTTCCTGCAGCAGGCCGGCCGCTGGCTGGACCTCGACCGGTGGCCGCCGGCGCAGGCCCGCGACGAGGTCCTGCACCTGCGCGCCGGCGGCGGCCTCACCGCGCAGCCGGCGGACGACGACGCCGCGCCGGGCCGGTTCACCTACGACCCGGCCGACCCGACCCCGGCCGTCGGCGGGCCGCTGCTGCAGCCGCCGGGCGGGCAGGCGGACAACCGGGAGGTCGAGGCGCGCGACGACGTCCTGGTGTTCACCGGTCCCCCGCTGGCCGCCGACCTCGACGTCGTCGGGCCGGTGCGGGCACGGGTGCACGTGCGCACCGAGCTGCCGCACGCCGACGTCTTCGTCCGCGTCTGCGACGTCGACCCCGCGGGCGTCTCGCGCAACGTCGTCGACGGGATCCGCCGGCTCGACCCTCGCACCGTCCCGGCCGACGACGTCGCGGTCGCCGACGACGGCACCCTCGCCGTCGACGTCGCGCTGTTCCCCACCGCCTACCGGTTCCGGGCCGGCCACCGGGTGCGGGTGCAGGTCAGCGGCGGCGCGTTCCCGCGGTTCGCGCGCAACCCGGGCACCGGCGAGCCGCTGGGCACGGCGACCGAGCTGCGGGCCAACCGGTTCGAGGTGCGGCACGACGCCGCGCACCCCTCGTGCGTGGTGCTGCCGGTCCTCCCCTGACCGTCAGGGGACGACGTCGGGCACGAACCGCTGGCTGTCCATGGGCGGGCGCACGTAGTCCTCGTCGACCGGCGGCCGCGGCGGCAGCTCCGGCGGTGCGGGGGTGAGGTCCTCGTAGGGCACCTGGGCGAGCAGGTGCGAGATCACGTTGAGGCGGGCGCGCTTCTTGACGTCGGCCTCGACCACCCACCACGGCGCCTCGGGGATGTCGGTCGCGGCGAACATCGCGTCCTTGGCCTTGGAGAAGTCCACCCAGCGGTTGCGCGCCTC
The DNA here is from genome assembly GCF_054050295.1 of Geodermatophilus sp. SYSU D01045. NCBI lineage: Bacteria > Bacillati > Actinomycetota > Actinomycetes > Geodermatophilales > Geodermatophilaceae > Geodermatophilus > Geodermatophilus sp. SYSU D01045. The sequence goes on along the minus strand of NZ_JBJGZB010000003.1, from coordinate 73,492 downwards.
GAGGTCCATCGGGCTGAGCTTCCAGCGCTTGGTCGGGTCGTGCAGCCGCGCCTGGAACCGCTTCTCCTGCTCGGTGTCGCTGACCGAGAACCAGTACTTGAGCACGGTGATGCCGCTGCGGACGAGCATCCGCTCGAACTCCGGGCAGGAGCGGAGGAACTCCTCGTACTCCTCGTCGGTGCAGAAGCCCATGACCCGCTCGACGCCGGCGCGGTTGTACCAGGACCGGTCGAACAGGACCATCTCGCCGCGGGTGGGCAGGTGCTCCACGTAGCGCTGGAAGTACCACTGCCCGCGCTCGCGCTCGGTCGGCGCCGGCAGGGCCACCACCCGGGTGGCCCGCGGGTTGACCGACTCGGTGATCCGCTGGATCGCGCCGCCCTTGCCGGCGGCGTCGCGGCCCTCGAACAGGACGACGACGCGCAGCCCCCGCGCGCGGATGAACTCCTGCTGCTTGACCAGCTCCACCTGGAGGCGGGCCATCTCCTCCTCGTAGTACGCGGTGGGGACCTTGCCGGTGGACCTGGGTGCCTCCTCGACGGAGGGGCCGGACCTCTTCTTGGACGCCATGCCGCAGCATCGACCCGCCCCGCCCGGTGGAGCAAGGTGCCGCGGGACGGTCAGGTGCCGCAGAAGGTGACGAACGGTCCCTCGGGGCCGGGCGCGGCGTAGCGCTCCAGCCCGGGCCGCTCGTCGAACGGGCGGCGGACCACCTCGACCAGCCGCTCCACCGGGCCGAGGTCACCGGCGGTGGCCGCGGCCAGCGCCTCCTCGACGAGGTGGTTGCGCGGGACGTACACGGGGTTGACCCGGTCCATGGCGTCCGCGTCCGGCGCCAGCGCGTGCCAGCGCTCCAACCAGGCGTCGGTCCCGGCCAGGTCGAGGACCAGCTCGCGGACCGGCTCGGCGTCGCCGCGCGCGGCCGCCGACAGCCTCCGCACCGACGAGGTCAGGTCGACGCGGTTCGCCTGCAGCAGCGCGAGCCAGTCCTCGACCAGCGACCGGGTGACCTCGTCGTCGAGCCCGGCGGGCAGGCCGAGCCTGGCCCGCCAGCCGGTCAGCAGCGCCGCCTCGAAGCGGGGGCGGAACCGGCCGAGCGCCTCGACGGCGAGCGCGACCGCCTGCTCCTGCTCGCCGGCGAACAGCGGCAGCAGCGCCTCGGCCAGCCGGGCGAGGTCCCACTCGGCGGCCAGCGGCTGGTTGCCGTAGCGGTAGCGCCCGCCCTCGTCGACCGAGCTGAACCAGGTGTCGGGGTCGTAGCCCTCCAGGAAGGCGCACGGCCCGTAGTCGATGGTCTCGCCGGACAGCGTGACGTTGTCGGTGTTCATGACGCCGTGCACGAAGCCGACGAGCATCCAGCGCGCCACCAGGTCCGCCTGCGCGGCGACGACGGCCTCGTACAGCGCGAGGTACGGCTGGTCGGCGTCCGCCGCGGCCGGGTGGTGCCGGGCGATCGCCTCGTCGGCCAGCCGGCGCAGCAGGTCGTCGTCGCCGGTGGCGCGGGCGTACTGCGCGCTGCCCACCCGCAGGTGGCTCGCGGCCACCCGGGCGAGGACGGCGCCGGGCAGCAGGGTCTCCCGGCGCACCGGCCGCCCGGTGGCGACGACGGCGAGCGAGCGGGTGGTGGGGATGCCGAGGGCGTGCATCGCCTCGCTGACGACGTACTCGCGCAGCATCGGCCCGACGGCGGCCAGCCCGTCGCCGCCGCGGGAGAACGGCGTGGCGCCCGAGCCCTTGAGGTGCAGGTCGACCGGCCGGCCGTCGACGCCGGTGAGCTCGCCGAGCAGCAGCGCCCGGCCGTCGCCCAGCCGCGGGTTGTAGTGGCCGAACTGGTGGCCTGCGTAGGCCTGCGCCACCGGCCGCGCGCCCTCGGGCACGACGGTGCCGGTGAGCAGTCCGACGCCCGCGGGGCCGCGCAGCGCCTCCGGGTCCAGGCCGAGCTCCGCGGCCAGCGGCTCGTTGAGCACCAGCAGCCGCGGGTCGGGCGTTCCCACGGCCTGCCACGGCACCGCCATCTCCGGGAGCGCGGTGGCGAAACGGGTGCCGAGGACGACGGAGACGCCGGGGGTGACGGTCACCCCCTCGAATGTACGGACGGGGCTCAGCGGCGCCCGGGGAGACGACCGGCCGCCCGCGCGGCCAGGGTGCGCAGCCGTCCGGCCGCGGACGGGCGCGGCGCCGCGAGCCGCGACTCGACGGCGGCCAGCCGCGTCTCCAGCTCGGTGACCGTGGCCGGGGCCGCCGGGGCGGGCGGCGGCGTCACCGCGAGCTCGGCCAGGCTCTCGGTCAGCCCGGACACCAAGCCGGCCACCTCGTCGGGCCGGAGCTTGACGGTGCCGACGCACGCGTCGTCGCGCCAGATGCTCAGGTTGACCAGGCCCTGCGCCGGGTGCGCGGAGACGCGGACCGCGCGGGTCCGGTCGCGTGCGTCCCACACCCAGCGGGCCCGTGCCGGCATCGCGGTGACCGTCATCCCGCCATGATCGCCGCCGGGAGCGCCGCCGGCCAGCAGGAACCGGCCGGCCGTCGGCGGCCGGCCGGGCGCGTCACTGGGCGCCGGCGACCTGCGGGCGCGGTCCCGTCGCGTGCTCGAGCGCCCAGTCGAGGGACTCGTCGGCGATCGCCTCCCAGCCCGGCGCGGCGGGCAGCAGGTGCGGGTAGCCGGGGTACTCGCGCACCTCGGTCACGGTGTCGCCGCGGTAGTGCGCCGCGTTCGACCGTTGCACCGACGGCGGCATGAGGTGGTCCTCGCCGCCCGAGACGAACAGCAGCGGCGGCCGGGCCTCGTTGCCGTAGTCGACGTGGGCGTCCTGCGGGCCGGGCATCAGGTTGGCCAGCACGGAGTTCCACAGGATCCGGCCCGACGCCGGGATGTGGTACCGCCGGTAGAGCGCCCGCGACTCGTCCTCGGGGAACGTGTTGGTGAAGGCGTAGTGCCACTGCTCCTCGGTCAGCCCGACGGCGCGGTGCCGGTTGGCGGGGTTCTTGAGCACCGCCCAGGTGGAGCGCAGCTGCGACAGCGGCACCACCTTCACGCCCTCGGTCGGCGCCGAGTCGATGACCACGCCCACCGCGCCGAGGCCGCGGTCGAGCAGCAGCTGCACGAGCGTCCCGCCGGCGGAGTGGCCGATGAGGACCGGCGGCCGGTCCAGCCCGCGGACGAGCGCGGACAGGTGCTCGACGATCGCCGGCAGCGTGACCTCGGCGATCGGCGTCGGGTCGGCGTTGAGCGCCTCGACCTCGCCCTCGAAGCCCGGGTAGGTCGGGGTGAGCACGCGGAAGCCGCGCTGCTCGTAGTGCGTCTTCCAGTGCTCCCAGCTGCGCGGGGTCACCCAGAAGCCGTGGATCAGGACGATGGTGTCCGGTGCGATGGTGTCCGGTGCGGTGGTGCTCGGTGCGGTGGTGCTCGGTGCGGTGCGAGGTGCTGGTGGCGTGGTCACGGTCGCTCCCTCGGGGTGGTGGCCGGTCAGCGCGAGCCTGACAGCGGAGCCGTCCGGTGACCGGTCCCTGCGTGCACGGCTGCGGTCCCTGCCTGCACCCGGGCGGGTTCCGGTCGCCGGGGCGCTCTGCCAGGCTCGACGGCGTCCACGGGGGACGTCAGCTGCCCGAGGCCCAGGGACGGCGCGATGCTGCTCTCCGACACCACCCCGCTCCCCCGCACCGACCGCGCCGACCGCACCGACCGCACCGAGGCCTTCCCGTACGGGACGGCGGTGCTGCTGGCCACCGACGCGACCCGCCTCCGCACGGTCCGCACCCGGCGGCACGCCGCCCGGGACGCCGCCCGGGACGCCGCCCGGGACGCCGCCCCGGTGGTCGCGCTGGCCTTCCCGCACCGCGGCCGCGGCGAGCTCGGGCAGCCGGGCCGCGGGCAGCCGGCCGAGGGCGGGGACCTGGTGCTGGTCGACATGACCGCGCCCCCCGGGTCCGCCCGCGCGGCCGGCGGCGGGTCCCGCGCGCTGCTGGTCCCCCTCGACCGGCTCGGCCTGCCGGTCGACGTCGTCCGCCGGGCGGCGCCGCGGCTGCGGGCCAGCGCGCTGCACGGGCTGGTGCGCGCGCACCTGCAGCGGATCGCCGACGACGCCGCGGCGCTGTCGGCCGACCCCGGTGCCGCCGCGCTCGGGGCCGCCACGGTCGAGCTGGTCCGCGCGCTCGTGGTGTCCGCGGCCGGCGACGACCGGCCCGGCCCGCCGGTACGGGAGGACACGCTGGTGACCCGGGTGCGCGCGCACGTCGCCCGGCACCCCACCGACCCCGGCCTCACCCCGGCCGCCGTCGCCCGCGCGCACGGCGTCTCGGTCCGGCAGCTCTACAAGGCCTTCGCCGCGGCGGGCGCGAGCCTGGAGCAGGAGGTCATCGCCCGGCGGCTGGAGGCCGCGCGGGCCCGGCTGGCCTCACCCGCCGGACGGCAGCGGTCGATCGCCGCCACCGCCCGCGCCTGCGGCTTCGCCGACCCCAGCCACTTCGCCCGCCGGTTCCGCGAGGCCTTCGGGATGAGTCCGCGGGACTGGCAGCGGGCGTCCGCCGCCCGCTGACCGCCGGCCGGCGTCGACCTCGGTGCGCCGCCCGCCGCGGGCGAGGAACGCGGCGACGCCGGGGGGCCGGTAGCGCTCGTCCTGCAGGTACCGGCGGACGGCGGTCGTCGCCAGGCTCTCGGTGTGCGGGTGCCCCTCCCCGATCGGCCGGTGGTACCGCGGGAGCAGCCGGTACAGGCCGGTGCGGGAGTCCCGCAGCTCGCCGAGCGGGTCGGGCGCCGGGCGCGGGCGGTTGTCGTCGGGCACCTCGCCGGGCCGGGGCGGCGCGAAGGCGTCGCGGTGGAACGCCAGGCCGCACTCCCGGGCCCGCTCCACCATCCACAGCAGCGCGACGTCGGACAGCGAGGTGTCGCGGTAGCCGCCGCCGACGCCGCAGTGCACGCCGGAGAACCAGACCTGCTCCAGCCGCTGGCCCTCCGGCCGGGCGTCGCCCCGGCGCGGCTCCCACAGCGTGGGCCGGAAGGCGCGGCGGGTCTCGTCCACGGCCAGCGCCTGGAAGGCGTTGCGCACCTTCGAGCTCAGCGTCGTGTCGTGGAACGCCCACCGCCGGTTGACGAAGCCCAGGCCGCGCACCGGCAGCCCGAGCGCGCCCACGGTGTCCCAGACGCCGATGAAGTGCACGTCGGGCTCGTACGAGTAGGAGCGCCGGAACAGCTCGGCCTCGGTGCCGCGGGGATGGGCCTGCCGGCAGCGGTAGAGCTCGTAGGCCTCGTCGAGCCGGCCGGCGTGGCGGCGCTCCAGCACGCCGGCGGTGCGGACCAGGCCGACGGTGCTGCGGGCGGTGAACGCGCCGCGGCTGAACCCGAAGAACCACAGCTCGTCGCCGGGCTCGTAGTTGTCGACGATCGTCCGGTAGGCGTCCTTGACGGTGCGGGACAGCCCCACGCCGAACGCGCCGCCGCGGTACCGCTCCCCGCGGGCGGTGCCGACCCCGCGCAGGTAGTAGACGCACTGCCGCAGCCCGTCGTCGCCGGCCGGGGCGACCTCCAGGGCGATCTTGGTGACGTTGGTCGGGCACGGCCGGCCCGCGGCCACCTGGTCGGGGGTGTTCCAGGTGCCGTCGCAGCACACGACCAGTCGCTTCGGCACGGCACCTCCCGCGGGGGCACGTCAGGTGCCTGCCACGGTGCTCCCCCGCCGCCCGGCCGACAAGGCCCCGCTGTGCCGACGCGCCACCGTGCCGACGCGCCACCGTGCCGACGCGCCACCGTGCCGACGCGCCGCTGCGCCGGCGTCCCGCTTTGCCGACCCGGCGGGACGCGGGCAGGCTCGCCGCACACGGGGCCCGCGACGAGGGGACGCCCATGAGCACCCGGGACCAGCACTCCGTCTGGCGGCGCCTGCCGGTCGAGCAGATGGACGACGCCGAGGAACGCGTCGCCGGCGGCGCGCTCGCCAAGAGCCTGGGGCTGTGGCAGCTGACCGCGATCGGGGTCGGCGGCATCATCGGCGTCGGGATCTTCTCCCTCGCGGGGCTCGTGGCCGCCGGCGACGCGGACAACGAGGCCGTCGGGCCGGCCGTGCTCATCGCCTTCCTGATCGCGGGCCTGGCCTCCGCGGCAGCGGCGCTGTCCTACGCCGAGTTCGCCGGCATGATCCCGCGCGCCGGATCCGCCTACACCTACGGCTACGTGGCCCTCGGCGAGCTCATCGGGTGGTTCATCGGCTGGGACCTGCTCCTGGAGTACATCGCCATCGTCGCCGTCGTGGCGATCGGCATCTCCGGCTACCTCGGCGAACTGCTCGACAACCTCGGGCTCACCCTGCCGACCTCGCTCACCGCGTCCGCCGAGGAGGGCGGCGTCGTCAACGTCCCCGCCGTCCTGATCTGCCTGCTCGTCACGTTCATCCTCAGCCGCGGCACGAAGACCTTCGGCCGGTTCGAGCTGGTGGCGGTGGGGATCAAGATCGTGCTGATCCTCGGCATCATCGGGCTGGGCGTCTTCTACGTCGAGGCCGGGAACTACGACCCCTTCCTGCCGTCCGGCTTCGGCCCGGTGCTCACCGGCGCGGCCACCGTCTTCTTCGCGGTCTTCGGCTACGACGCCATGAGCACAGCCGCCGAGGAGGCCGAGGACGGCAAGAAGCACATGCCGAAGGCGATCATCCTGTCGCTGGTCATCGCGATGCTGCTCTACGTCGCCGCGACGCTGGTGCTCACCGGGATGCAGGACTACCGGGACATCGACCCGACCGCCGGTTTCGCCTCGGCCTTCGAGGGTGCGGGCCTGCCGGTGGTCGCCAGCATCATCTCCGTCTTCGCCGTGCTGTCCATCCTGACGGTGATGCTGACCTTCCTGCTCGGCGTCACCCGCGTCTGGTTCTCCATGAGCCGCGACGGGCTGCTGCCCCCGTGGTTCGCCAAGGTGGACCGGACCGGCACCCCGCAGCGGGTCACGTGGATCGCCGGCGTGGGGGCGGCCGTGCTGGCCGGCGTCTTCCCGATCCGCGCCGTCGCGGACCTGACGAACATCGGCATCCTGTCGGCGTTCATCGTGGTCTGCGTCGCGGTCATCCTGTTCCGCTACACGCGGCCGGACACGCCGCGGCCGTTCCGGTTGCCGCTCATGCCCGTCGTCCCAGCCTTCGGGGTGCTCGCGTCGCTGTTCCTCATCTGGCAGCTGCCGTGGGAGACGTGGGCCCGCTTCGGGGTCTGGCTGCTCATCGGGCTGGTCATCTACTTCGCCTACGGGCGGAAGCACTCGCTCCTGAACCCGGACAGCCCGAGCCACCGCCAGCCGGTCGACGACTGAGCGGCGCTCCGGCCGTCAGGGGCGGAGGGCCTGGCTCCCGCGGTAGGAGAGGTCGCGGACGGCGCGGAACAGCCCGACCGGCTGGAGGTCGTCGGCCCCGAGCGTCGGACGGAAGCGCAGCACCTCGGACTCCGCGTCCGGCCGGGCGGCGCCGACGGTCAGCCGTCCCCACCGCGTCCAGCCGCCGGCGAGCGGTGCTGCCAGCAGGTCCCAGCCGGCGCCCTCGCTCCGCGCGCCCAGCACCACCAGCCGGCCGCTGCCGGTCCGGTACGGCAGCACGGAGGAGAACGTCCGGCCGAGGGGCCGCGGCACGAACAGGTGGCGCAGGCCCGGCAGGCCCCCGGAGGTGTTGACCAGGACGTCCAGCGGCGCTCCGCCCCACCCGAGTCCCGGGAAGCGGACGGCCAGGCCGACGACGTCGGGCAGTGGCTCCGGCAGCCCGACCCCGCGGGAGAGGCGGACGACGACGTCGTGCGTGTCCTCCGCGTCGAGCAGCCGGGCGCCCCACGAGCCGCCGCCGACGGTCTCCACGGTCCCGGTGGACGCCCGCCCGCGGGGGTGGAACACGCGCGCGCCGCGCACCGCCGTCCCCAGGGCGAGCGCGGACGCGGTGACGGTGCGGGGCAGAGCGAACGGGTCCATGCGGTCGGCCTACCCGGCGACGCGCCGCACCACCGCCGCCACGTCCGGGGCGTTCGGCCCTGTCCCGTGCGCACCCCGCGGGCCACCGTGGACCGGGCGGGGGACGACCGTGCGACCGACGACGCCCACCGGAGGCAGCCGTGCCGACGACGCGGAGGACGACCGGCCACCTGCGAGCGGCGGTGCTGCTGACCGGCGTGGTCGCCCTGACGGTCACGACCGTCCCGTCAGCGGCGGCGTCCTGGCCGGAGGTGATCGTCCTGCCGGGCGCCACCTCGGCCGAGGGCATCGCGGCGGGCGGGGGCGACACGTTCTACGCGGGCGACCTGTTCGCCGGCGACGTCTTCCGCGGCGACCTGGAGGCGGGGACCGCCGAGCTGTTCATCGACGCACCGGCCGGCCGGTGGGCGGTCGGCATGGACGCCGACCTCCGGCACGGCCTGCTCTACGTCGCCGGCGGCGGCACCGGCCAGGCGTACGTGTACGACCTGCACTCCGGGGAGACGGTCGCGGAGTACCGGTTCGCGCCGCCGTCGCCCGCCCCTCCGGCGGCCTTCACCACGCTGGTCAACGACGTCGTCGTCACCCCGGCGGGCGCGTGGTTCACCGACAGCCGGCGCGCCGTGCTGTACCACGTGCCGATCGACTCCTCCGGGCGACCGGGGCCGTTCCGCACGCTCGCGCTGCACGGGCCGGCGGCCGACACCGCGGGCGAGATCAACCTCAACGGCATCGACGCCGCGCACCACGGCGCCACGCTGGTCGTCGCGCACTCGACCAACGGCGAGCTGTACACGGTCGACCCGGCCACCGGCGCCAGCGCGGTCGTCGCCGGGGTCAGCGTGCCGTCCGTGGACGGCATCGAGCTGCACCGGGACTCGCTGTGGGCGGTGCAGAACACCGATCGGGTGAGCGAGGTCCGGCTGAGCTGGGACCTGGCGTCCGGGTCCGTCGTGGAGGTCGTCACCAGCGACCTCTTCCAGACCCCGGCGACCGCCATCCGGCACGAGGGACGGCTCGCCGTCGTGAACACGCACTTCGACACCGGCATCCCGCCGACCGCGGACCGGTACGAGGTCGTCCTCGTCCACGACTGACCCGGGCGGCCGCCTGGGGTCAGGACGCGCCGTCCGGGGGCCGGTCGAACAGCGCGAGCACCATCGGGACCAGCCAGTCCAGGCGGTCGAGCACGCCGCTGCCCGGCGGCATGAAGTGGGTGGTCCCCGGCAGGACCGCCAGGCGCGCCCGCGGCAGACCGGCCAGGTCGCCCATCGCCCCGCCGCCGAGGAGGTGGAAGAGCTCGACGGCGGACTCCACGCGGACGGCGTCGGCGTCCCCGGCGACGACCAGGGTGGGCGCGGTGATCCGCCGGATGTCCTCGGCCGGCCAGTCGAAGGGGGTCTCGTCGAGCGTCTTGAGCTTGTGGACCAGGACCGGGAAGTGGCCGGGGTCGGGGGCGAGCGCCCGGTAGGTCGCCTCCATCGGCGTCCCGGCGAACACCTCCGGCGTGATGCCCGGGATCATCTCGACCAGCTCCGGCGCCATCCCCCTGCTCGAGTGCGACGCCGAGACGACCACGAGCGTGCGGACGACCTCCGGGTGGCGGACGGCGAGCTGCAGCGCCGCGGCGCCGCCCATGCTGAAGCCCAGGACGTCGGCGCGCTCGATGCCGAGGTGCGCGAGGAGGCCCGCGGCGTCGTCGGCCAGGCCCTCGTAGGTGATCGGCCGGTCGACGTCCGCCGTCCGGCCGTGGGCCTGCAGGTCCGGGACGACGACCTCCCGGGTGGCGGCCAGGGCGGACACCAGCGGCCCGAGGTCGCCCGCCGACATGTACGCGCCGTGCAGGAGGAGCACCGGACCACCGGCCGGCTCCCCGGTCGGCGCGTGGACCTCGACGTACATCCGCAACCCGTTGACCGGGGCGAACTCCGTCCGCGTCGCGGGAGCGGTGTCGGTCATGGCGCCCTCCTCGGTGGTCCGGCCCCTGGGCGATGCGATCGTCGCGCACCCCCGAGCGCGCCGGGAAGCCCCGCCGGCCCGGCGGACGTGACAGCGTGGCCGCGTGGACAGGGCCGGCGTGGCGCGGTGGGTGGCCGGGTACGAGCGCGCGTGGCGGGAGGGGGACGTGGCCGGGGTCGCCCGGCTGTTCACCGACGACGCGCGGTACCGGCGCTCCCCCTACGAGCCGTCGGAGGTCGGCCACGCGGCGATCCAGGCGTTCTGGCGGGAGGACGAGGGCCGGACGTTCACGGTGACCGCCGAGCCGGTCGCCGTCGACGGGCGCGACGCGGTGGTCCGGCTGGAGGTGCGCTACGGCGACCCGGCACCCCAGGAGTACCGGGACCTGTGGGTGCTGCGCTTTGCGGACGACGGCCGGGTCGAGGACTTCGAGGAGTGGGCGTACTGGCCCGGCCGGCCGTACACCGCGGAGGCCGACCGGGCCGGGTGAGGACCCCGCGGGCGGCTCACGGGCCGGCGCTCCGGGGAGTCCGCCGGGAGCTCCGCGGCGGCCTACGCTCGTCCGCCATGGCGACGGTCTTCGCCGGGATGGCGGCCAGCCTGGACGGCTTCATCCAGTCGACCTCCGGGGACCTCGCGTGGCTCAACGACGCCATGGCCCCGGGTGAGGACTACGGCTTCGCGGAGACCGAGGCCCGCACCGGGGCCTACGTCGTCGGCGCCAACACCTACCGGGAGATGGGCACCGCCGGCATCGGGTCCGTGCCGACCTGGGTGGTCACCCACGACGCCGACCTGGCGACCGGCCGGGACGTGCACGCGTACGCCGGCGACCTGACCCGGCTGATCGACACCGTGCGGTCCCGGATCGACCCCGGCAAGGACATCTGCGTCTTCGGCGGCGGGCGGCTGGTCACCCAGCTCCTGGAGCTCGGCCTCGTCGACGAGCTGGGCGTCTCCGTCGTCCCCGTCGTCCTCGGGGGCGGCGTGCCCTTCTTCGGCACGATGACGGCGAGCACCAGGCTCCGGCTGGTCGAGTGCCGGCCGTTCCCCTCCGGGATCGTGCTGCTGAACTACCGGGTCGTGCGGCCGGCCCGGGCCGGGTGAGGACCCCGTCCGGCGCGGACGTCGGACGGGGTCCTCCACCCGCTCGGCCCGCGGAGGCCCGCGGAGCCTGCCCCGGGTGGTGTGGCGCGGGTCGTGTCACCTCTCCTAGAAGACCCGGACGGCGACCTCGGCCGGCGCGGCCAGCAGACGCTCGATCTCGTCGTCGAGCCGGACGAGGGTGACCGAGGCGCCGGCCATGTCCAGCGAGGTGCAGTACTCGTTGACGTAGCTGCGCGCCACGGTGATCCCGCGCTGCTCGAGCTGCTCGTGCACGCGGCGGAAGAGGATGTACAGCTCGCTGATCGGCGTGCCGCCCAGCCCGTTGACCATGAGCGCGACCCGGTCACCGGACTCGTAGGGCAGGTCGGAGACGATCGGCTCCAGGAGCTGGTCGGCGATCTCGTCGGCGCTGACGAGCTCGCGGCGTTCCCGGCCGGGCTCGCCGTGGATGCCGACACCCATCTCGATCTTGTCGGGGCCGAGGTCGAACAGCGGCGAGCCCTTGGCCGGCGGCGTGCAGGCGGTGAGCGCGACCCCCATGGTGCGGGTGACGGAGTTGACCTTCTCCCCGATGCGCCCGAGCTCGTCGAGGTCGGCGCCCTCCTCCGCGGCGGCGCCCACGGCCTTCATGACGAAGAAGTTCCCGGCGACGCCGCGGCGGCCGACGGTGAAGGTGGAGTCCTTGACCGCGACGTCGTCGTCGATGGTGAGCACCCGGACCCGGATGCCCTCGGCCTCGGCCATCTCCCGGGCCATGTCGAACGCCATCCGGTCGCCGGTGTAGTTGTTCACCAGGAGCAGGACGCCCTTGGGCGAGGCCAGCAGCTTGGCCGTCTCGTAGACGTAGTCCATGGGCGGGGCCGCGAACACGTCGCCCGGGCAGGCGCCGTCGAGCATCCCCCGGCCGACGACCATGACGTGCGCCGGCTCGTGCCCGGACCCGGAGCCCTGGACGATCGACACCTTGTCGTCCCGGGGTGCGTCCGCGCGCATGATCAGGTTGTACTCGGGGACGTAGCGCAGGGTGCCGGGGTTGGCTCGGGCGATGCCCTCGAGCATCTCGGGGACGAAGTCCTTCGGGTCGTTCACGAACTTCTTCATGACGGCGCTCCTCCAGTCGTCCAGGTCCGGCTGACCCGGTCGGTGATCACGGCGACCGCCATCGCTCCGGCGTCGACCGAACCCCTGCTGCGCTCACCGGTGTACGACGCGCGCCCCCGCCTGGCGACCATGTCCACGGTGGCGTCGGCCGCCTCGCGGGCGGTCCCGGCGGCGGCGGCCAGCGCGGTCGCGGCGTCCGAGCCGGCGCGCAGCTCCTGCTCCAGCCGGTCGGTATAGGGCACCAGGGAGTCGAGCAGCGTCTTGTCCCCGAGGTCGGACTGCCCGCGGGTCTTGATGCCCTCGGCGGCCGCCCGCAGCATGGCCACGACCTGCTCGCCGGTCAGCTCGGCGTCGGACCCGGCGGCCATCCCGGCGCGCATGAACGCCGTGCCCCAGAGCGGGCCGGACGTGCCGCCGATCCGGGAGCTGATGACCATCCCGACCTTCTTGAGGAACGTGCCCGGGTCGCTGCGGTCCAGCCCGTCCCAGCCCTCCAGCAGCTTCTCGAAGCCGCGGGCCAGCGAGTAGCCGAAGTCGCCGTCCCCGACGACGGCGTCCAGGTCGCCGAAGTACGCCTCGTTGTCCAGGGCGGTCTGCGCGATCGTCCGCACCACCAGCTCGGTGCGGGCGAGCGAGGTCTGGGTCGAGGTCATGCGGGCTCTCCTTCCTCCGGGTCGTGCACCCGGCCGCGCGGCGGGTGTGGTGCCTCGACGGGGGCCGACAGGCACGCCTGCAGGTCGGCCAGCGTCACGTGGTCCCCGGGGCGGGCCACGCCGCGGCCGGCCAGCACCTCGATCGGCGGGCCGCCCGGGTCGCCCAGCTCCGACACCACGAGGGTGGCCTCGCCCATGTCCTCGCCGCGGGTGTAGCCGTTGACGGTGACGACGCAGCGCAGCCCGGCCGCGGTGGCGGCGAGCAGGCCGTTGCGGGAGTCCTCGACCACGAGGGTGTCGGCCGGCTCCAGACCCAGCTCGCGGACGGCGAGCAGGTAGACGTCCGGCGCGGGCTTCTTGGCCGGGACGACGTCGCCGGCGAACAGCGGCACCTCGCTCGCGACCTCCTTGCCGACGGCGCGCTCGAGCACCGCCCGCACGGACTCCTCCGCCGAGGTGGAGCAGACGGCGACCGTCCAGCCGGCGGCGAGCGCCTCGGGGATGATCCGCGCGATGCCCGACCGCGGCGGGATCCGCCCGTCGGCGACCAGTTGCCGGAAGTGCGCCGTCTTGGCCCGGTGCCACCGGGCGAGCAGCTCGGTGCGCGCTCCCTCGTCGTCGGGGATCCCGGCCTCCCGGACGAAGTCCGGGTCGGCGAACATGCTCGCCATCCGCTCCTTGCCGCCGCCGATCCGGAGCTTCTCGCCGTACTCCTCCTCGCTCCAGCGGACCGGGAGACCCAACTCCTCGAAGGTGGCGTTGAACGCGGGGAGGTGCCCGTGGCGCTCGGTGTCGGCCAGCACGCCGTCGCAGTCGAACAGCAGCGCGGTCACCGTGCTCCCCTCACCAGGCCCGCCCCGAGCCGCCGAACAGCGCGATGTGCCGGCGGGCCGTGTCGACGACGGCGGCCTTCTGGTGGGCGAACAGGGTGGGCGGGTCCCACCTGTCCTCCACCCGGGCCTGCTCCAGGTGCTCGAGGCCCGACCGCATGAAGGACTCCTTGATCGCGGTGGAGATGTTGACCTTCGCGCAGCCCCGGGAGATCAGGTCGCGGAACTGGTCGTCGGACAGGCCCGTGCCGCCGTGCAGCGCCATCGGCACCCCGGTGGCCTCGACCAGGTCGCTGACCCGCTGGTGGTCCAGCCGCGGCGCCGCCCGGTACTGGCCGTGCGCGTTGCCGATCGCCGGGGCGAAGACGTCCACGCCGGTCCGCTTGATGAAGTCGACGGCGACGTCGAGGCGGTGCAGGGTCGACGCCTCGTCCGAGCCGACGTCGTCCTCGACGCCCTCGATGCCCTCGATCTCGCCCTCGACGTGCGCGCCGAACCGCCGGGCCTCGGCGACGACCTCGATCGTCTGCTCGAGGTTGTCGGCGACGTCGAGCTCGTGCGCGTCGAACAGCACCGAGTTCCAGCCGCCGGCCAGGCAGTCGGAGATGACGTCGCGGTACGGGCAGTGGTCGAGGTGGATGCTCACCGGGACCGGGGCGTCGTGGGTCAGGGACTGCAGGATCCCCATGAGCGGGTCGCGGCCGTAGGCCCGCACGGTCTTCACCGACGTCTGGAGGATCACCGGGGCGCGTTCCTCCGCCGCCGCCTGCACGATCGCCTCGATCGTGAGGTCGTTGAGGACGTTGAACGCCGCGACGCCGTACCCCTCGGTGAAGGCGCGGTCGACGATCTCCTTGAGGGGGACCACGGGCACGACGACCACCTCCGCTGCCGTGGCTCCAGCAGCGGCGGCCGCTGTGCTGGGCTGGCCCCATTCAAGGTGCGCGGCGGCGGCCCCCGTATGGGGAAGGTTGCCCATCTCCCGCCCGGCTCCCGTCCGGCGGGAGCCAGCCGCGCTGCAGCGCCCGGACGACGGCGGCCGTCCGGCTCGCGGTGCCGCTCTTCCGGAGCACCGCCCCGACGTGCTTGTGCACCGTCTTGGGGGAGATCACCAGCCGGGCCGCCACCTCGCGGTCGCTCAGCCCGATCGCGAGCAGGCCGAGCACCTGCTGCTCGCGCCGGGTCAGCGGGCAGGCCTCGACGGTCGCCCGGGCCGGCACCCCGGGGGCGGCGGACGGCGGGACGTGGTCCGCCGCGTGCTCCCGCCGGAGGAGGCGGTCCAGCAGCGGGTCGCTCGCTGCCGCGCGCACCAGCGCGGGGACGGCCACCTGGGTGAGCTGCTCGACCGCGTCCACCTCCTCGGCCGTCAGGCGGCGCGGTTGGCCGGCGAAGGCGACGTTCACCCCGACGACCTCCCCGCGCCACCACAGCGGCACGGCCACCGCGGTCCCGTGGGCGGCCGGGTGGCCGGGCGGGAGGTGGCCGGTGCCGAGCGCGGCGTACTCGTCGACCACCACCGGCCGGCGGCGGGCGACGGCCCGGCCGGTCACCCCCTCGGCCAGGGGGAAGCGGCAGCCCAGCTGGCACGGGACGCCGATCTCGGCGACCTTCGTGTACTGCCCCTCGGCCGCGTCGACGATCGAGATGCTGCCGGCCACCGTGCCCAGCAGGTCGCCGGTGAGCACCAGGAGCCGGCGCAGGAGGGAGGGGACGCTCCGCTCGCCGTAGAGGTCGGCGACCGGCCGCACCGGCAGCAGCCGGACCGCCCCCTCGTGCGGCGGTGCCAGGGGGTCGACGCCCATGTCCCGGACCTCCGTGCGCCTGCGCCGTCGTGGACGGTGACGCGGGTGGGTCCTCGCGCGGAGGACGCCCCACCACGGAGGGGCGACGGTACTGGCCGGGGCAGGACCGGACAACGAGTTGCCGGACCGCGGACCGACCGGCGGGGTCAGCGGTGCAGCGTGGGCCGGTAGACGAGCTCCTGGATGCGGCCGTCGAACGTCCGGCTCCCGAGCAGCTCGAGGTCGAAGTCGGCCGCACCCCCGAAGACCGGCGCCGTGCCCGTCCTCCCGGTGATCACGGGGAAGACCGTCACCTGGACGCGGTCGACCAGACCCGCGGCCATGAGCGCCCGGTTCATCGCCAGGCTG
This sequence comes from Geodermatophilus sp. SYSU D01045, assembly GCF_054050295.1. Taxonomy (NCBI): domain Bacteria; kingdom Bacillati; phylum Actinomycetota; class Actinomycetes; order Geodermatophilales; family Geodermatophilaceae; genus Geodermatophilus; species Geodermatophilus sp. SYSU D01045. The sequence goes on along the minus strand of NZ_JBJGZB010000003.1, from coordinate 57,762 downwards.
CCGTGCGAGCGCAGCGGCACCGCGGACTCCTCCTTGAGCCGGGCGACGACGTCGACGGCGTCCCCGTGCTCCAGGGTCGCGTCGGGCCAGTCGAGGGGAGCCTGCAGCGTCGTCGACACGACCGTCGTCGGCATGGTCCGCATCCGGGTGTTGAGCGGGTCGGTGACCTGGGCCGGGTCCAGGAACTGCACGAACTCGCGGAAGGTGGCCGCTCCGAGGACCAGCCGCTGGTCCGCGCGGTACTGCGCGAGGCGGTGGTCGAGGAACTCCGGGCCCTCCTTGCCCCAGTAGCCGCCCCAGTCGCCGTCCTCGCCGTAGGAGCCGAAGCCGTCGAGGCTGGAGAAGACGTCGAAGGTGTAGGTGGCGGTCACGGGGCCCTCCGGGGATGTGGTCGAGCGGCTGTCAGGAGGGACCGCGGACCGCGCCGGAAATCATCGCGCCGGTCCGGGTGCGGCCCCCGCCGCGGGCGGTCAGCACTCGAGCCCGCCCTCGGCGACGCCGACGTTGACGCAGTCGAGGGTGGCGGCGAACTCCCTGCGCTCCGCTGCCGTGAGACCCCCGGGTTCGAAGCGGACGACGATCCACCCGGAGAGGTGGGCCTCCCCGGCGAACGCGCGGGCCGTGGCCACCGCGTCCTCGCGGTCCGCGAAGCGGTACATCGTCAACGTCTCGGCCCGCACCGCCTGGATGCACGGGAGGTCGGCGCCGCACAGCTCGTCCGTGGCCCACCGCGCTCCGGGCACCACGGACTCCGTCCAGGGGTCCTCGGCCCGGACCCAGCTCCCCAGGTCCACGTGCTCGCGGCCGCCGTAGAGGAAGCCGTCGCTCCCGAGGTACACGGCCAGCCCACCCACGGCCGCCCCCACGACCGCACCGGCCGCCGCCGGGACCCACCTCACCACGCGCCTCGCTCCCTCCGCCGGACCCGCACGGGCACCCGGGTACCACATCGGCGGGTCCTCGCGGCTGCTCCAGCCGGATGGCCGCATCCGGACCGCAGTGGACGCCCCCGGGACGCCCCCGGGACGCTGCCGGCACCTCCCGGCCTCGACCAGGGGAGAGCGCAGCCGCGATCAGCCGTGGGTCGCGGTCATCCCCGCGCCGATCCTGCTCCGGCTCCGACGACCCGGGGAGACGGGTCCTGGGCCCGTCGGGCGGCGTAGCGCAGCAGGACCACACCGTTGCCGAACCGCCGGGTCTCCAGGAGCTCCAGGTCGGTGGGGTCGTCGGAGGTCTCGAACAGCCGTCGCCCGCGGCCGACGACGACCGGGTTGACGTAGAGCCGGTACTGGTCGACCAGGTCCAGCCGGCGGAAGGTCTCGACCAGGTCGGCCCCGCCGAGCGTCATGTCCCCGCCGGGCTGCTGCTCGAGTGCGCGGATCTCGTCGGGGTCCACCTCCGCCCGCAGCGAGGCGTTGGGCCCGACCTCCTGCAGGGTGCGGGAGAACACGATCTTCGGCACCGCTCGCCAGATGCCGGCGAACTCACGCACGACCGCTGGGTTCTCCGGGTCCTGGTCGGCGGTCGGCCAGAACGCCTCCATGAGCTCGTAGGTGACCCGCCCCTCGATGAAGGCGCTCTGGGTCGCGAGCTGCTCGTTGAAGTGCGCGTGCAGCTCGTCGTCGACGCAGTGCCAGCTCAGGTCGTGGTCCGGCCCCTCGAAGAAACCGTCCAGCGACAGCATCATGTGCACGACGATCTTCCGCATCCGTCCTCCTGGTCCTCGCCCCGGTCCGGGAGCCGGGACCGGCGGACGCGGACGATCTCATCGGTCCCGTCCGTCGGGAGCCGCCCCGGGCGACACGGCAGAGCGCCCCCTACGCCGGTACCTCCTGGAAGGCGCGGACCTCGATCCGTGCGCCGAGCGCCCTAGACGCCTTCGCGGCCCAGGAGACGGCGGTCTCCCGGTCCGGCGCCTCGACGACCCAGAAGCCACCGAGGTACTCCGGCGCCTGCGTGTACGGCCCGTCGGCGACGGCGAGGTCGTCCCCGGTGTGGTCGACGGTGACCGCGGTCGACGGCGGGTGCAGCCCACCGGCGAAGACCAGCGCGCCGGAGGCCACCAGCTCCTCCAGGAAGGCGCCGGCCGCCGCCAGGGCGGCCTCCAGCTCGGCGGGGTCCATCGACGCCATCGTCGGTTCCTCGGCCGAGTCGTGCGGCATGGACAGCAGGTACTGCGTCACGGGTCCTCCCGGGTCGTCGCCGCGGCCCGTCCGGCCGCCCCCACGAGAGAGGACCCCGGTCGCTGCGGCGACTCATCGGTCGGGTCCCGCCGGTGAGGGTCGGGTCGCGGGCACACCGACAGCCACCTGACACCGGATCCGGACGACCGGACGCCGTCGACCCGGTCGTGCGCGGGTCGGCGGGGAGCGTCGACCGCTGCCTGCCACGTGCCCCTGGCGGCGGCTCCAGGGACCGTCGCGCCTCAGTGCCTGGTCTCGTACCTGGTCAGGAGCACGCCGTCGGGGAACGTCCGGGTCTCGACCAGGGTCAGGTCCACCCAGTTGTCCAGCGCCGTGAAGAACGGCGTGCCCCCGCCCACCAGGACCGGGTGGGTGACGATCGCGTACTCGTCGACCAGCCCGGCCCGCATGGCCGCCGCGGCGAGGGTGGCGCCGCCGACGTCCATGGGACCGCCGTCCTCGGTCTTGAGTCGGGCGATCTCGGAGACGGCGTCGCCGGTGACCAGGCGGGCGTTCCCGTCGACCGCGCTGATCGTGGAGGAGAACACCACCTTCGGCATGTCCCGCCAGCGGCGGGCGAACTCGATCTGCGCCGGTGTGGCGCCGGGCTGCTGGTCGGCGGTGGGCCAGTGGGAACTCATCCCCTCCCACAGCCTGCGCCCGTACAGCGCCAGGCCCGTCGCCCCCACCCGGTCGGACCACCACTGGAACAGCTCGTCGCTCGGCACGCTCCAGCCGAGGTCGTCACCGGGCGCGGCGATGTAGCCGTCCAGGCTCGCGTTCATGCCGAAGGCGAGTTTCCGCATGGCGTCATGCCTCCCGTGAGTCGGTTCGGCGTACAGACCAGCACGGCGCGGGGAACTGATCGGTCAGGCCACACCGAGGGCCGGCCGCCGCACGGCGTCCCCGCGGCCGTCTCACGACCCGCGGCGCGCCGCGCCTGGCTCGGTGGCGTGACGTGCACTCCCTGTCGCCCCCTGGACGCACGGGTCCAGGTCGGCGGCGGGCGACGGACGAGTCGGCCTGTACGCCGGGTTCTGTCCTCGGGCGCCTCGCGGCCTCCCGATGGGCGGTCATCCATCTAGGCCCGCCGTTGCCGGCGGGCTCGAGCGGTCCACCCGCAGGCTCGGGCGGGCAGCCCTCGAACGCCTGCGCAGGACGGCGTCCGGTCGCCCAGCCGCCGCCCCTTCTCGACCTTGCTCCGGGTGGGGTTTACCGAGCCGCACCGGTCACCCGGTGCGCTGGTGGTCTCTTACACCACCGTTTCACCCTCACCAGCAGCGAACTGCTGGCGGTCTGTTCTCTGTGGCACTGTCCCGCGGGTCACCCCGGGTCGCCGTTAGCGACCACCCTGCCCTGTGGAGCCCGGACGTTCCTCGGCGGCGGGGTCTCCCCCGCCGACGCGACCGCCCGGCCGACTCGTCCGTCGTGCCGACCAGTCTACGGACCCTCTCAGCGGAACTCATGAGTCCGCGCTGCGGGCCCCGGCGGACGCTCCTACGGTGGCTGCGTCCGGCCGGTCGTCACGTCCTCCACCGGGGGAGCCGAGCCGGGTGCCGCCGAGTCACGGCCACCGCGGGTGGCCGCGAGCCGGGGACCCACCGCACCACCGGGGTGAGTCCCACCTCCCGAGCCCCGGGAGGGGGTAGGGCGCAGATCCCCGCCCGAACCCGTCAGCTGACCCGGTAGGCGGCCACGGGAGAACGGAGAACCACCACGGGGTGCGCCGACGGCGCCTGCCCCGGCGTGCCCCGCCCCCTGCGACGAGCGCCGCGACCCGCCCACCTCCGCCGGTCGCCGCCCTCCACGGACCGGAACCGACCGCCCTGGCGTCGGCCTGCCCTCCAGCAGTCGCCCGCCGCCCGGCCGCGCGCCGGCCCGTCCCGCAGGTCCCCCTCACGCGACGGGTGACCGCCGAGCCACGGACGGCGCCGCGCGACACCGACGTCAGGAGCTCTCCTCGTCATGCCCTCCAGCAGCAAGCGCACGATCCGCCGCACCCTCACCGCCGGCGCCCTCGCCGTCGCCTTCGGGCTCACCGGCCAGTCGGCGGCCCAGGCCGACTGGGACGGTCCCCGCCGCGACCGGTCGGACAGCTGGTCCCAGGACCGGGGAGGAGCCGCGGCGCCCGCGGCCCCCGCCGCACCGGCCGCGGCCCCCGCCGCACCGGCCGCGGCCCCCGCCGCCGCGGCGGCGGTGTCCACGAACCTCACCGGCAGGCCGACCGCCTCCTCGACCTCCTACAGCGCCTGGGCGGCGCACGTCCGCCCGGTCGTCGCCGAGGTCGCGCAGCGGTTCGGGGTGTCCACCGTGCTGACCCGCCCCGGGCACTCCCCCACCCAGCAGCTCGCCGCGGACTTCATGGTCTACGCCGACTCCGCCAAGGGGAACGCCGTCGCCCAGTACGTCGTCGACAACGCCTCGCGCCTCGGCGTCGACTACGTCATCTGGAGGCAGCGGATCCTCGTGATCGGGAGCGGCGGCTGGCGGGCGATGGAGGACCGCGGGTCCCCCACGGCCAACCACATGGACCACGTCCACGTGAGCTTCAACCCCTGACCGCCCCGGACGCGGCCCCGGGAGCTCCCCGGGGCCGCGTCCGGCGTCAGCCGGCGTACAACGCGAAGCCGGCCACCCGCCGGCCGTCGACGACCGGGGTCGCCATGTCGACCTGTCGCCGTGCCTGCTCCTCGACCGGGTCGGCCGACAGCGCCTCCAGGTAGCGGCGGTGCTCGGCCAGCGAGGCCACCGCCCGGTCGACGACGTCGGTCACGTCGACGGTGTGCGTGACCCCCACCGGCGTGGAGACGGCGGTCCAGCGCACCCCGCGCCACGGTTCCGGGTCGGCGAGCTCGGCGAAGATCCACTCGTTGGCCGCGTCGCCGACGGCGTCGACCACCGCCCGGCCCAGCACCCGGTGGTCGGCGCTGTTCCAGTAGCCGAGCGCGGAGCCGGGCGGCGTCCACGTGTCGCCGAAGTGCAGCGTCACCACGAGGTCGGGCCGGTGACGCCGGATCGCCGCCGCGATCGCCCGCCGCAGGTCCAGCCCCTCGGTCAGCCGGCCGTCGGGGTGGCCGAGGAACTCGACCACCGACACGCCGACCACCGCCGCCGCGGCCCGCTGCTCGCGCTCGCGCAGCGGCCCGGCGGCCTCCGGCGGCAGCCCGGCGATGCCGGCCTCGCCGCTGGTGGCCATCACGTACCGGACGTCGCGCCCGGCCGCCGTCCACGCCGCGACGGCGGCCGCGCAGCCGTACTCCACGTCGTCGGGGTGGGCGACGACGACCAGGGCGCGCTGCCAGTCCTCGGGGAACGCCTCCGCCATGCGGGCAGTCTGCCGGGCTCAGCGCCGGCGTCGGCCGGGGGCGCGGCCGCTGACGCCCCGGTGTCCCCGGGCCACGCGCAGCGCTGCGGCGATCATCGGCGCCTGCAGCGGCAGCCGGACCGCCGCCGCGGCCACCAGCGCAGGCCGCCCGCGCGCCACCCGGAAGTGGTGCAGGTGGGCCGGCACGAACGCGGCCAGCAGCACGGCCGCGGCCCATCCCCCGGCCCGGCGGCTCGCCGGCGCGGCCAGCAGTGCCGCGGTGCCGACCTCGGCGACCCCGCTGCCGAGCACCCAGGCGCGGGCGTCGCCGAGCTCGGGCGGGACCAGCCACTCGAACGTCCGCGGCCGCACGAGGTGCAGCACGCCGGAGCCGCCGAGGGCGGCGGCCAGCCAGGTCGCCGGGGCCGGGGGTCGCATGCGCCGACCGTAGGCTGGCGCTCCGTGACGGCCGCCGACCTCCTGATCGCGGCCGCGGTGGCCCTGGGCGCGGGAGCGGTCAACTCGATCGCCGGCGGCGGGTCGCTGATCCTCTTCCCCACCCTGGTCGGGCTGGGCCTGGGGACGGTGGCGGCCAACGTCACCAACTCGGTCGCGCAGTGGCCCGGCTACCTCGGCGGGATGGCCGGGTTCCGCCGCGAGTACGCCGGCCAGCGCGGGCGGCTGGTCCGGCTGGGCGCCGTCTCCGCGCTGGGCGGCGTCGCCGGCAGCGTGCTGCTGCTGACCACCCCGAGCGAGGCCTTCGACGTCGTCGTGCCCGTGCTCGTGCTGCTGGCCAGCCTGCTGCTGGCGGTGCAGCCGCTGCTCACCCGCCGGCTGCGCGACCGCGACGACGGCGCCGCCCGCGACCCGTGGTGGCTGTACCTCGCGCTGTTCCTCGCCACCGTCTACGGCGGCTACTTCGGCGGCGCGCTCGGCGTCATCCTCGTCGGGGTCCTCGGGACGGCGCTGCACCGGCTGCCGCTGGCCAACGCGCTCAAGTCCGCGCTGTCCGCGGTGACGGCGACGGTCACGCTGGTCGTGTTCGGTGTCTTCGGGCCGGTCGCCTGGCAGGTGGTCGCCGTCGCGGCGCCGGCCAGCCTGGTCGGCGGGTTCCTCGGCGCCCGGGTCGCCAGCCGCATCCCCGCGACGCCGCTGCGGGTGCTGATCGTCGTCTTCGGCGTCGCGGTGTCGGTCTACCTCTTCACGCGGATCTGAGCGTCACTCACCGCCGCGGCCGGGCTCGCCGATGGCGATCATCGCCTCGACGGCGCGGCGGGCGTGGGCGGCGGTCTCCGGGTCGACGTCGACCGCGCCCTCGCCGGTGCGCAGCGTGTGCAGCAGCTTGGCCGGGGTGATCATCTTCATGTAGCGGCAGGCCGCGCGGCTGTTCATCGGGATGAACGCCGTCCCGCTGTTGAGCGCCCGCAGCTGGTGCAGGATGCCGACCTCGGTGGCCACCAGCACCTGGCCCGACGAGGTCCGCGCAGCGGCCTCGACCATGCCGCCGGTGGACAGCACGCGGGTGCGGTCGGCGGGCAGGTCGCCGTGGCTGACCAGGTCGAGGACCGAGGTGGTGCAGCCGCACTCGGGGTGCACGAGGATCTCGGCGTCCGGGTGCGCGGCGACCTGCGCGCGGACGTCGGCCGGGCTGATGCCCGCGTGCACGTGGCACTCCCCCGCCCAGACGTGGATGTCCTGACGCCCGGTCACGCGCTTGACGTGCGCGCCGAGGAACTGGTCGGGACAGAACAGGATCTCGCGGTCCTCGGGGATGGAGCGGATGACGTCGGCGGCGTTCGACGACGTGCAGCAGATGTCGGTCTCCGCCTTCACCGCGGCGGTGGTGTTCACGTAGCTGACGACGACGGCGCCGGGGTGCTCGGCCTTCCACTCGCGCAGCTGCTCCGCGGTGATCGAGTCGGCCAGGGAGCAGCCGGCGGCGTGGTCGGGCAGCAGCACCGTCTTGTCCGGCGAGAGGATCTTCGCCGTCTCGGCCATGAAGTGGACGCCGCAGAAGACGATCTCGCGGGCGTCGGTCTGCGCCGCGACCCGCGACAGGTAGAGCGAGTCACCGGTGAAGTGGGCGACGTCCTGGATCTCGGGCACCTGGTAGTTGTGCGCGAGCACCACCGCACCGCGCTCGTCGGCGAGCCGGCGGACCTCCGCCGCCCAGCTCTCGTACTCGGCGGGAGACAGGGTGCGCTCGTCGCCGGCGACGGTGGTGGTGGCGGGCGCGATGGTCGCGGTCACGGGGCTCCTCGGGATGCGGGGGGCTCATCGTCCCCGGAGCGCCGCGGCGGGCGGCGGCGGGGTGTCCGGTACAACGCCGGACCCCCGGGCCCGCTTCCCGTCCCGACGACGTCAGCGCCGCACGTCGTAGAGCAGGTGGGTCACCCGCCTGCCCTGCACCACCACCGGGTCCTCGAACGGGATCTCCGGCGGGCCGCCGGCGCCGAAGTACGGCCGGCCCGAGCCCAGGACCACCGGGACCAGGGCCAGCACCACCCGGTCGACCAGGCCGGCCCGCAGCGCCTGCCCGCCGACGTCCCCGGCGCTCACCGTGACGTCCCGGTCGCCGGCGAGCTCCCTCGCCCGCTCGATCGCGGCCGGCACGTCGGGCGCGAAGGTGAACGGCGCGGTGCCCCGGTGCGGCCAGTCGTCGGCCGGCCGGTGGGTGACCACGACGACGTGCTCGCCGTTCGGGGGCACGCCGCCCCAGCCGTCGGTGATGTCGAACAGCCGGCGCCCGCACACCATGACGCCCACCCGGGTGGCCATGTCGGTGAGGAACTCCGCCGTCTCCGCCGTCACGTGGAAGGGCCGGTCCGGGTCGCTGAAGGTCATCTCGACGTCGCCGTTCGCGTACCAGTCGAACAGCGGCCCCGGCATGTCGTCGTCCCGCCCGACGTACCCGTCCAGCGACACCGCCGCGAACAGCACCACCCGCCCCATGGCGCACCTCCTCGGTCCCGGCTCCGGGGTGGAGCCGCCTGGAGGGGAGACCGGCGGGCGGTCGTCAACTCATCGGTTGACGACGGGCTCAGTGACCCGCCGGCGCAGGCTCCCCTGCCGAGATCCCGTGATCTCGACGTCTAGAGGCCTCTGCGACGTCGAGATCACGGGATCTCGACGGGACGGCGCCTCAGCGCAGGTGGGCGGTGTCGTTCACCAGGCGGACCGAGGTGCGGCCGTCGGAGCTCCACGCCACCGTCGACAGCGACGCCGCCTCCAGGAAGACCCGGTGCACCACCTCGTCGCCGGTGCCGAGGCCCGCGGCCAGCAGCAGCTTGATCGGCGTCACGTGGCTGACCACGAGCACCGTCCTCCCGGCGTGCCGCTCGAGCAGCCGCTTCCTCGCCCGGGCCACCCGCCGCGACACGTCGGCCACCGACTCGCCTCCCGGCGCGGCCACCGTCACGTCGGCCGTGAACCGTCGGGCGGCCAGCGGGTGCCGCCGCTGCGCCTCGGTGGCGGTGAGCCCCTCGAGGTCGCCGAAGTCGAGCTCGACCAGGTCGTCGTCGATCTCCACCGGCAGGCCCAGCGCGCCGGCCACGACCTCCGCGGTCTCCCGGGTGCGGCGCAGCGGCGAGGCGACCACGACCTCGATGCCCAGCTCCTTCGCCCGGACGGCGGCCGCCTCCGCCTCCGCCCGCCCGGTGGCCGACAGCGGCAGCTCGTTGCGGCCGCTGTACCGGCGCTCGGGGGTGTGCTCGGTGCGCCCGTGGCGGAGCAGGTGCGTCACCGTGGTGACGACGGGGGCGGGCTCGGCGGCCGGCTGGACGTCGTCCCCGGCCACCGACGGCTCGGCGGCGGCGTCGCGGTGCACCGGCCGGCCGTCCATCGCGCTGTTGGCCAGGGCGTCGGCGGCGCCGTTCTGCGCGCGCGGCACCCACGTGTAGCGGACGCTGCCCAGCTGCCGGGCGATGTCGCGGGCCTGGACGGCGAGCTTCTGCATGTCCGGGTGCTTGATCTTCCAGCGGCCCGACATCTGCTCGACGACGAGCTTGGAGTCCATCCGCACCTCGACGTCGGCGCTCGCATCGAGGTCCAGCGCCGCCTGCAGCCCGGCCACCAGCCCGCCGTACTCGGCGACGTTGTTCGTCGCCCGGCCCACCGACGCCGCGCGCTCGGCGAGCACCCGCCCGGTGGCGGCGTCGCGGACCAGCGCGCCGTAGCCGGCCGGGCCCGGGTTGCCCCGCGAGCCGCCGTCCGCCTCGACGACCAGCTTGCGGTTCACAGGCCCGACTCGCCGGTGCGCACGAGGATCCGGCCGCAGTTCTCGCAGCGGACCACCTCGTGGGGGTCGGCGTTGCGGACGGCGGCCAGCTCCTTGCCGAACAGCTCGATGCGGCAGCCCTGGCACTGCCGGGCCTTGAGCATCGCCGCGCCCGTGGTGCCGGTCTGGGTGCGGATGCGGTCGTAGAGCGCCAGCAGCGGGGCGGAGAGGCCACCGGCGACCTCCGCGCGCCGCGCCTCGTGCCGGGCGGTGGAGTCGGCGATGTCGGCGAGGGCGTCGTCGCGCAGCTGCTCGGCCCGCTCCCGGTCGGCGACGGCGGAGGCGCGGCCGGACTGCGCGTCGGCCAGCGCGGCGTCCGCGGTCTCCCGGCGCTCCATGAGCTCGAGCACCTGGTCCTCCAGGTCGGACTGCCGCCGCGCGAGCGACTGCAGCTCCGACTGCAGCGAGGTGATCTCCTTCGGCGTCGCCGCGCCGGAGTCGATCCGCGACCGGTCGCGGTCGGCCCGCTGCCGGACGGTGTCGACGTCGGCCTCGAGCCGCTTCTGCTCGCGGTCGAGGTCGCGCACCTCGGTCTCCGCGCGGACCTCGGCCTCGGCGAAGGTCCGCTCGGACTCCGCGGCGGCCTCGACCGCGGCGACCTCCGGCAGCGTGCGCTTCCGGTGGGCGAGCTGGGTGAGCGCGACGTCCTCGTCGGCCAGGGCCAGCAGCTTCTGCTGCTCGAAGTGGTCGGCCTTCACCCACTCAACCTACCTGCGCCCGCTGGCCTCCCCCGTCGCGCCGCGACCCGCGCCGGGCGGCGCGGACTCCAGCGGGTCGGGCAGGTCGCGGAAGGTCGGGTCCTCCCGCTCGGCGGTGTAGTCGCTCTCCGCCGTGCCGTCGACGCCGTCGTCCACCTTGGCCGCGCGCAGCGCCACCGTCACCAGCACGGTGACCAGCAGGTTGACCAGCAGCGCGAGCAGGCCGGTGTAGACGGTGTAGGTGGTGTCCAGGCCGAGCTTCGACAACGCGAACGACGACCCGCCGAAGTGCTCGCGGACGACCTCCTGGTTCGGTCCGAGCCGCGGGGTGTTGTAGAGCATCAGCAGGCCGGCGGCCATGCCGGCGACCCAGCCGGCGATCAGCCCGCCGCGGTGCATCCACCGGGTGTAGAGGCCCAGCGCCACCGACGGCAGCGTCTGCAGGATGATCACGCCACCGATGAGCTGCAGGTCGATGGAGAACTGCGGGTCGATGAACAGGATGGCCGCGACCGCGCCGACCTTCACCACCAGTGAGGTCACCTTCGCGACCTGCGCCTCCTGCCGCGGGGTCGCGTCCTTCTTGAGGAACTCCTTGTAGATGTTGCGGGTGAACAGGTTCGCCGCGGCGATCGACATGATCGCCGCCGGCACCAGCGCGCCGATGCCGATGGCGGCGAAGGCGATGCCAGCGAACCAGCTCGGGAACATCTCCTGGAACAGCACCGGGACGACCGTGTTGCCGTCCTCGCCGATCGGCGTCACGCCGGCCGCGATCGCCATGAAGCCCAGCAGCGCGATGAAGCCCAGTGCCAGGCTGTAGACCGGCAGCGCGCTCATGTTGCGCTTGAGCACGTCGCGGTTGCTGGCCGCCAGCAGCCCGGTGATCGAGTGCGGGTAGAGGAACAGCGCCAGCGCCGAGCCCAGCGCCAGGGTGGCGTAGCCGAGCTGGCCGCTCGCCGGGAGGAGCAGCCCCGCCCCCGTGCCGGCGGAGAACTTCTCCTCCGCGGCCCCGAAGATCGCGTCCCACCCGCCGAGCTTCGACGGGATGACGATGACCGCCACGATGATCGTCAGGTAGATCAACGTGTCCTTGACGAAGGCGATCAGCGCCGGTGCCCGCAGCCCGGAGTTGTACGTGTAGAGCGCCAGGATCACGAACGCGACGATGAGCGGCAGCTCGCCCTCGACGCCCATCGCCTTGAGGATCGCCTCGATGCCGACCAGCTGGAGGGCGATGTAGGGCATCGTCGCGACGATCCCGGTGAGGGCCACCAGCAGAGCCATCGTCGGGGAGTCGAACCGGGAGCGCACGAAGTCGGCCGGCGTCACGAACCCGCGCACGTGGCTGACCGACCACAGCCGGATGACGACCAGGAAGACCAGCGGGTAGATCACGACCGTGTACGGGACGGCGAAGAACCCGGCCGCCCCGGCGCCGAACATCAGCGCGGGGACCGCGACGAAGGTGTAGGCGGTGTACAGGTCACCGCCCAGCAGGAACCAGGTGATCCAGGTGCCGAAGCTGCGCCCGCCCAGCCCCCACTCGTCCAGGTGCATGAGGCTCTCCGCCCGCCGCCAGCGCGACGCGACGAACCCCATCACCGTGACGACCAGGAACAGGACGACGACGATCGTCAGCTCGACGACGTTGACCCCGTCCACGGCTCAGCGCTTCCTGTCCCGCTCGATGGCGGCACGGGCGGCGGCCTGCTCCGCCGGGCTGCGCCGGGTGGCGCGGTAGACGACCACGGTGGTCAGCACGCCCAGCCCGACGAACAGCAGCTGCAGCCAGTAGAAGAACGGCCAGCCGAACAGGGTCGGCTCGACGCGGTTGTACAGCGGCACCAGCAGCGGCACCACGATCGGGACCAGCAGCAGCCAGTTCCAGGGGCTGCGGTCGCTCCTCCGGGGGACCGCACCCCCCGTCGGCGGTCGTTCGGCGGTGGCCACGGCGCCCCTCCCCGTCTCAGCCGGCCGTGCGGGCCGGGTCCCCTCCTGCCGTCCGGTCCCGGTGCACCGTCCACGGGTCGGTGCGGCGCCGGGAGGCGACCGCCTCGACCCTGCCGGACAGGTCCGTGGCCAGCACGTCGGCGACCACGGGCACCCAGGGCCACTCGGACGCGAAGTGTGCCACGTCACACAAGGCCGGTCCTGCCGCCTCCCCGGACTCGGAGACCGGGTGGTGCCGCAGGTCGCTGGTGAGGAGGACGTCGGCGCCGGCCGCCGTCGCCTCGGGCAGCAGCGAGCCGCCGCTGCCCCCGCAGACGGCGACGGTGCGCACCGGCCGGTCCGGGTCCCCGGCCGCGCGGACCCCGCCCGCGGTCTCCGGCAGGACGGCCGCGGCGTGCGCGGCGAACCCGGCCAGCGTCGTCGGCTGCGCCAGCTCCCCCACCCGGCCGAGCCCGGCGCGGGAGCCCGGTGCGACCGGCTGCAGCGGGCGGGTGCCGGTCAGCCCGAGGACGGCGGCCAGCGCGTCGTTGACGCCGGCGTCGGGGGCGCGGTCGGCGTTGGTGTGCGCGACGAACAGCCCGCAACCGGCGCGCACCAGCCGGTGCACCAGCCGCCCCTTCGGGTCGTCGGCGGGGACGCCGTGCACCGGGGTGAGGAACAGCGGGTGGTGGGTGACCAGCAGCCCGGCGCCGAGCTCGAGCGCCTCGTCGACGACGGCGGCCACCGGGTCGACGGCGACCAGCACCCGCTCCACCGGCTCGGCGGGGTCCCCGCAGACCAGGCCGACGGCGTCCCAGCCCTCCGCGAGCGCCGGGTCGTAGCGGGCCTCCAGCGCGGCGACGACCTCGCCCAGGATGGCGGTCACGGGCGCCGACCCTAGGTCAGACCCCCGGCCGCGCGGTCAGCCGCCGCAGCACCTCGGGCAGGAACCGGCGGCGGAAGGGCCGCGTCAGCGCGAGCCGGGCCCGGCCGAGCGCGTCGTACCGCTGCGCGACGGTCACCGCCACCAGCTCGTGCCACCCGGCGACCGGCCGCACGTGCAGCACCAGCCGCAGGTCCAGGTGCCGGTCCCCGCCGCCGGCGACCACCGTGTCCGCCGTCGCCGCGCGGACCGTCCACGGGGTGCGCCGCCCGGCCGGCGCGCGCGCCGGCGACCGGTCCGCGGCCGGGCCGACCAGCGCCCACCACTCGCGGGCGTCGACCGGGGACCCGGCCGGCAGCGGCACGGTGAAGGCGTCGGTCGCGTCCGGGGCGGCCAGGCCCGCGGCCGCGACCAGGCCGGGCGGTGCGAGCACCGGGCGGACCCGGGTGGCCGGGTGGCCACGCAGGCCCCGGGGACCGCTCCGGACGGGGCGTTCGTCACCGGGTCGGGCGTGGATGTCCACGGTGGGCCTCCGTAGGCGGGGGACGGCTCCGGCCACCGTGGCGCACAGGAGTCCGGGCGGACGAGGACGTCCGCGACCGTCGGGGTCCGCCGCGCTGCCCCCGCCGCCGCGTCGCCACGTGCCGTGCCCCGCCGGTGCCGACGCGCTGCCGGACCGCGGGGCCGGCGTCCGGCCGGGGCCCCTCGTCGTCCGCACCGCCGCGTGCACCGGGTGAGAGGCTGCGGGGCGTGGCGGACAGGTCGCTGCGCGCACCGGCGTGGCTCGAGGAGCTGCTCCGCACCACTCCCCCACCGGTGCCCTGGCGCGACGTCGTCCGCTTCGCCGTCGTCGTGCCCGCGCCGCTGGCGGTGGCCCTGGCCGTCGGCGGGCAGACGGCGCTGGGCGCCGGCGTCTTCGCCACCACCGGCGCGCTCGCGGCCACCCTCGCCCCGCAGGGCGGCCCGCTGCGCGACCGGCTGCGCCGCACCGCCGCCGCGGTCGGCCTCGGCGCGGTCGGCCTGGTCGCCGGGCAGTTCGCCGCCGGCGGCGGCGTGTGGCCGGTGGTGGTCGTGGCGGTGCTGTCGGTGGCTGCCGCGGTGATCAGCGCCGTCAACTCGGCGATGTCGCTGGGCGCGCTGCAGCTGCTGGTCTACACCGCGCTGGCTTCCGGGTTGGTCACGCCGCTGCCCCAGGCGGCCGAGGTGGCGTTCTTCGCCGCCGGCGCGGCCTGGGCGACGCTGGCCACGCTGGTGCAGGCCGCGACCGAGCCCAGCGACCCCGACCGCAGCGCCGTCGCCGCGGTGTTCACCCGGATCGCCGGGCTGCTCACCGCCGTCGGCACCGAGGGCACCGACGACGCCCGCCGTGAGCTCACCACCGCGCTCAACGCCGCCTACGACCGGGTCATCCGCACCCGCAGCCTCGCCGCCGGCCGCAACCGGCAGCTGTCGGAGCTGGCCGGGGTGCTCAACGCCGCCGCCCCGCTGGTGGAGGCCGCGGTCGCCGCCGCCCGCGCCGGGGTGCACGCCGACCCGCACGACGTGACGGCGGTGCACGCCCTCGCCGCCGCCGTCTCCGGCAGCCGCGAGCTGCCCGCCGAGCGCCCACCCGCCCTCGACGACGGGCCCGCCGTCCGCCGCGCGGTGCGCCACGGCGTGCGGCTGGCGTGGGCCGTCGTCGGCGACCCCGAGGAGCGCGCGGGGGCCGCCGTCACCCCGCCCCGGCCGCCCTGGCGGGACCGGCTGCGCGACCTCGCCGACCGCACCCTCGGCAGCACCGACACCCGCGAGTTCGCCCTCCGGCTGACGCTGTGCATGACCATCGCGGAGGTCGCCCGCCAGCTGCTGCCCATCGAGCGGCCCTACTGGGTGCTGCTCACCGTCGCGATCGTGCTCAAGCCCGACTACGGCTCGGTGTTCACCCGCGCGGTGCAGCGCGGCGCGGGCACGCTGCTCGGCGTCCTCATCGGCTCGCTGCTGCTGTCGGTGCTGCCCCGCGACGGCTGGGTGGTGGTCGCCATGGCCGTCGCCGCCGGCCTGCTGCCCTGGGCGCGCGGCGCCAACTTCGGCCTGTTCTCCGTCTTCCAGACGCCGGTGATCATCCTGCTGCTCGACCTCGCCGTCCCCGGCGGGCCGGAGCTGGTCGGCGCCCGGCTGGTGGACACCCTCATCGGCTGCGCGATCGTGCTGGTCGCGGGCTACCTGCTGTGGCCGCAGACCTGGCGGGCGCCGCTGGAGGACGCCCTGCGCGCGGCCGCGCTGGCCCTCGACGCCTTCGTCGGCGCCGCCTTCGGCGAGGACCCCGTCGCGCGCCGCCGCGCCCGCCGCGCGACCTACCGGGCGCTCACCGAGCTGCACACCCAGCTGCAGCGCCGGCTGGCCGAGCCGCCGCCCATCAGCACCCGCGCCGCGGCCTGGTGGCCGGTCATCGTGCAGCTGGAGCGGACCGCCGACGCCGTCACCGAGGCGGTCATCGCCGTCCGCGGCGGGGAGCCCGGGCCCGACCCGGCGCAGGTCGCGGTGCTGCGGCGGGCGCTGCGCGAGCTGGAGGACGACGTCCGCGCGCACCGGGTGCCCGACGACGCCGAGATCCACGCCGACGGCGTCCTCGCCCCGGTCGCCCGCGAGGTCGACGCCGCCCGCCGGATGGTCCGCGACGCCGCGCCGGGCCGCCGCCCGGAGACGGCGGCGCCCGGGAGCTGAGCCCCCGCCGATCCCCACGGGACGGCGGCGCCCCGGAGCTGAGCCCCGGTCCGCCCTCCGCGCGAGAGGCGGCTGAGTCGCCGCTCCCCCGGAGCTGCGCTGTCATGGACGGGTGCCGCTCCGCCGCTACCGCCCCGCCCCCGTCCCGCCCCGCATCCCCGTCGTCCCGGGGATCGACGGACCCCCGCCGCCGGGCTCGCGCACCGTCCGCACCGACGACGGCGTGGACCTGCACGTGGAGTTCGACGGACCCGAGGACGCCCCGGTCACCGTGGTCTTCTCCCACGGGTTCACCGCCCGCCTCGGCGAGTTCCAGCTGCAGGTCGAGGCGATCCGCGACCGCGCCCGGATCGTGCTGTGGGACCAGCGCGGCCACGGCCGGTCCCGCTGGGTCGACCCGCGGACGGCGACCATCGACCGCACCGCCCGCGACCTCGGCCAGGTGCTCGACGCCGTCGTCCCCGCCGGGCGGCCGGTGGTCCTCGCCGGCCACTCGATGGGCGGCATGACGATCATGGCGCTGGCCCGGCAGCGGCCCGAGCTGTTCGGCACCCGCGTCGTCGGCGCGTTCCTGCTGGCCACCTCGGCCGGCGGCCTGGTCGCCCGCGGGCCCCTGGGGTTCGCGGTGAAGGCGATGCGCGCGCTGCACCTGCTGGGCCTCTACCTGTGGTGGCTGCGGCTGCTGGCCCCCGGGCTGGAGCGGCTGCGGCGGCGCGGCACGCGGCTGGGCCACCGGTTCACCCGCCGCTACCTGTTCGGCCGCGACGACGCCACGCGCGAGGCCGTCCGCGTCGTGCAGGCGATGCTCGAGGAGACGCCGCTGACGGTGACCATGGCCTTCTACGGAACCTTCCTCGACCACGACGAGACCGCGTCCCTGCCGGTGCTCGGGCGGGTCCCGTGCACCGTCGTCGCCGCCGAGTACGACCGGCTGACCCCGGCCGAGCACGGCCGGCAACTGGCCGAGGGGATCGGCGAGCGGGCCGAGCTGGTCGTCGTCCCGGGGGCCGGGCACAGCGTCAACCTCACCCGCACCGCCGTCGTCGACCGCGCCCTCACCGACCTGCTCGACCGGGTGGCAGCGGCTGGCCCCGGCAGCGTCCGGCAGGCAGGCTGACCGCGGACCTGCCTACCGTGTCCGGCACCACACGACCGTGTTCCGACGGCCGGGTCGCTGGATACGGGACCGGCCGACACCGTCTCGACGAGTTGGGGAGCGACCGTGGACCGCCTGAGCGCGACCGATGCCGGCTTCTACTACGCGGAGACCGAGAACGCACCGCTGCACGTGGGCTCGGTGGCGGTCTTCGAGGGACCGGCGCCGTCCTACGGCGACCTGGTGCGGCTGCTGCTGAGCAAGCTGCCGCTGGTGCCGCGCTACCGGCAGCGGGTGCGCGAGGTGCCCTTCAACCTGGGCCGCCCGCTGTGGGTCGACGACCCGCACTTCCAGATCCTCTACCACGTGCGGCACACCGCGGTGCCCAAGCCCGGCGGTGAGGAGCAGCTGCGCAACCTCGCCGGGCGGGTGCTCGGCCAGCGCCTGGACATGGCCAAGCCGCTGTGGGAGGTGTGGCTGGTCGAGGGCCTGGAGGACGACCGCTGGGCGATCATCTCCAAGGTCCACCACTGCATGGTCGACGGCATCGCCGGCACCGACCTGATGCAGGTCATGTTCGACCTCGACCCGAACGCCGAGCACAAGGCGCCGCGCGACTGGTCGCCGCAGCGCAGCCCCTCGGGCGTCGAGATGATCGCCGGCGCGCTCACCGAGACCCTCACCGCTCCCCTGCGCCAGCTCGTGCACGGCCCGGAGGCCGTCAGCACCGGCGCGAAGGGGCTGTTCAACAGCGCGAAGGCGGCGGTGTCGTCGGTCCCGCAGCTGGCCCGCCAGGCGCTGACCCCGATGGCCCGCACGCTCACCGGCCCGATCGGCCCGCACCGGCGCTGGGCGTGGGCCGACGCCGAGTTCGAGGACCTGCGCACCGCCCGCACCGCGCTCGGCGGCACGGTCAACGACGTCGTCCTCACCGCCATCACCCGCGGCTTCCGCGACCTGCTCAAGGGCCGCGGCGCGCTCGGCGGCGACACCGTCGTCCGCACGATGGTGCCGATCTCGGTGCGCAAGGAGGGCGAGCGCGGGTCGCTGGACAACCGGGTGACCGCCGTCTTCGTCGACCTGCCGGTCGGCGAGCCCGACCCGCGGGCCCGGCTGGCCGCCGTCAAGCAGCAGATGGACGAGTACAAGAGGACGATGCAGGCGGTCGACGCCCGCTCGATCATCGGGGTGGGCGACTACGTCGCGCCGACGCTGCTGGCCCTCGGGGTGCGGTCGGCCATGCAGACCGGCCAGATGTGGTGCCAGGCGGTGACGACGAACGTGCCCGGCCCGCGGGTGCCGCTGTACGTGCTCGGCAAGCGCATGGTGTCGGCGCACCCCTACGTGCCGATCGCCGGCGGCACCCGGATCTCCATCGGGATCTTCAGCTACCTCAACTCGATGACCTTCGGCATCAACGCCGACTTCGACGCCTTCCCCGACGTCGACGTGCTGGCCGAGGGGATCTGCCGCGGCATCGCCGAGCTCGTCGGACTCGCCGCGGAGCCGCAGCCGGCCGCGGCCGCGCCGTGACCCGGCGGTCGCCGGGCGTGACCCGGTTCACGCCCGGCGACCCCGGGTAGCGCGCCGTCGTGACTGTTTCCGAGACCGATCTGACCGTCGCCGTCACGGGCCCCACCGGCACCTTCGGGGAGGGCCTGGTCCCCCTGCTGCAGGCCGACGACCGGGTCCGCCGGGTGGTCGGCATCGCCCGCCGCCCCTTCGACCCGGCCGCCCGCGGCTGGACGAAGATGGAGTACCGCCGGGGCGACGTGCGTGACGCCGACGCGCTGAAGGACGCGTTCGCCGACGTCGACGTCGTGGTGCACCTCGCGTTCCTGATCACCGGCAACGCCTCGCGGCAGACCACGCGGGCGATCAACGTCGACGGGACGCTCAACGCGTTCCGCGCCGCGGCCGCCGCCGGCGCACGCCGGTTCGTCTACGCCTCCTCGCTCGCCGCGTACGGCTTCCACCGGGACAACCCGGTCGGCATGACCGAGGACTGGCCGGTGCGCCCCGCGTCCCGGCTGTTCTACGCGCAGGAGAAGGCCGAGCTCGAGCAGCTGCTGCGGCAGGAGGCGCAGGCCCACCCGGAGCTCGGGCTGTACCTCCTGCGCCCGCCGGTGGTGCTCGGCCCGCACACCGTCGGCGCCAAGGACCTGCTGCCCGGCCCGCTGGCCCCGCTGGGACGGTGGCTGGCCGAGCAGAGCACCCGGCGGCTGCCGGTCCCGGTGCCGGTCGCGGTACCGGCCCTGCCGCTGCAGTTCGTCCACGAGGACGACGTGGGCTCCGCGCTGCTGCAGTGCGTCGTCGCCGCCGGCCCGCCCGGGGCCTACAACATCGCCGGCGACGGCGTCCTGACCGCCGCCGACGTCGCCCGCGAGTACGGCGCCCTCCCGGTGCCGCTGCCCGCGGCGCCGGCGCAGTTCGCCGCCCGCGCGGTGTCCCGGCTGCCGTTCCTGCCGCCGGCCGCCGAGTGGGTGGAGGCGGTCAGCCACCCGGCGATCATGGACACCACCAAGGCCAAGCAGGAGCTGGGCTGGCGCCCCAACTACTCCGGCCTGGAGGCGCTGCGCGCCACCCTCGACCAGCGCTGAGACCGGCCCGCGCCGCGCCGGGCGGGAGCAGGATCGGCTGCACCCGCCGGCGCCGGCCCCGTGACCGGCGGGGCGTCCCGACCGTTGTACCCGGCGCCGGCGAGCCGTGACGAGCCCCGAGGAAGGAGTGCGCATGAGCCCCGGAGCGGACGACGTCCCCCGCATCGTGCTGGTCGACGCCGCGAGCGAGGTCGAGCGGCGGATGGCGACCGAGGGGCTGCCCCCGGGCGGGACGGTCCTGCCGCTGAGCGGCTCGGCGCTGGCCGGGCCGCTGGCCGACGCCGACCCCGCCACCGTGGTGACCGCGACCCGGGTGGCGTGGACGCCGCGCGGCGGCGCCGAGGTGACCCGCCGCGGCCCCGGCCGGCGCGGGCGGTGGTCGGCGGCCCGGCCCTCGCTGCTGCGCCGCCCACCGGCCCCGCTGCAGGCGGCGGCGGTGCGCCGCGACCCGGACCGGGCGCGGGTCGTCGTCGCCGAGCCGGCCACCGTGGGCGAGCTGACCGGCCGGTGGGACGGCACGGGCAGCCTCGCCGCGTTCGTCGCCCACCAGGCGGCGCTGGCCCTCGACCGGGCCGAGCGGCAGGTGGTCGGCGACCGGGCCAAGGTGCCCCGGCACGTCGCCGAGGCGATCCGGCACAGCCCCGAGTGGCGCGCGGAGGTCGCCGCGCTGGCCGGGCGGCTGGAGCTGCCCGAGGAGGAGGTGGCCGCCGAGGCCGCCGCCGACCTCGACGAGCTGGTCGCGGCGATGGACCCGGCCGCCGTCGAGGTGTTCACCGGGCTGCTGCGGCCGGTGCACGCCCGCGCCTGGGACGTGCAGGCCGACACCGCACGGCTCACCGACCTGCGCGAGCTCAACCGGACCCACCCGCTGGTGTTCCTGCCCAGCCACCGCTCCTACGTCGACCCGCTGGTCCTCGCCGACGTCCTGGCGCAGCACGACTTCCCGCGCAACCACGTGCTCGGCGGGGAGAACCTGCGGTTCTGGCCGGTCGGGTCGATCGCCAAGCGGGCCGGGCTGATCTTCATCCGGCGCAGCTTCGGTGACGACCAGGTCTACAAGACCGCCGTCCGCGAGTACCTGGCGTTCCTGCTGGCCAAGCGGTTCAACCTCGAGTGGTACATGGAGGGCGGCCGCTCCCGCACCGGCAAGCTGCGCCCGCCGCGGCACGGGCTGCTCGGCTTCGTCGCCGACGCCGTCGAGCGCAAGCGGGTGGAGGACGTCTACCTGGTCCCGGTGTCGATCACCTACGACCAGCTCCGCGAGGTGTCGGGCATGGCCGCCGAGCAGGGCGGCGCGGCCAAGCGCGGCGAGGGCCTGTCGTGGATGGCGTCCTACATCCGCGAGCAGGTGCGCACGCCGCTGGGCACGGTGCACGTGGGCTTCGCCGAGCCGCTGTCGCTGGCCGCGGCGCTGCGCGGCGCCGACCCGGCCGACCCGGGCTCGCGCCGGCTGAGCCTGCAGAAGGTGGCCTTCCGGGTCGCCGTCGGCATCAACGACGTCACCCCGGCGACGGCGACGGCGCTGGTGACCCTCGCCCTGCTCGGCGTGCGGGACCGGGCGCTGACGCTGGCGCAGGTGCAGCGGGTGCTCGAGCCGCTGCTGCGCTACCTCACCGAGCGGGGCCTGCCGCACTCCGGCGCCGCGCTGGGGACGCCCCACGGGGTGCGGCGGGTGCTCGGCGCGCTGGCCGGGCAGGGCGTGGTGACCGTGTACGAGGGCGGCGAGGAGCCGGTGTACGCGATCGAGCGCGGCCAGCACCTGGTGGCCGCCTTCTACCGCAACAACGCGATCCACCACTTCGTCGACCGGGCGATCGCCGAGCTGGTGATGCTGCGCGACCCGGCCGACCGCTGGGACGAGGCCTACCGGCTGCGCGACCTGCTCAAGTTCGAGTTCTTCTTCGAGGACCGCGACGCCTACCGCGCCCGGCTGGCCGCCGAGCTGGAGCGGCTGGACCCGGGATGGGAGACCGCCGACGGCCGCGACGTCCTCTGCCGCGCCGACCTGCTGGTGGCCCACCGGGTGCTGCGGTCCTTCGTCGACGCGCAGCTCGTCGTCGCCGAGCGGCTCGCCGCCCGCGACCCGCGGACGCCGGTCACCGAGCCCGAGTTCCTCGCCGAGTGCTCCGGCGTCGGGCAGCAGATGCTGCTGCAGGGCCGGTTGCACGGGCCCGAGTCGCTGTCCCGGGAGCTGTTCGCGGGGGCGCTGCGGCTGGCCGCCAACCTCGACCTGGTCGACCCCGGCCGGGAGGACGTGGCCCGCCGGCGGCAGGAGTGGGCCGCTCAAGTCCGG
The DNA here is from genome assembly GCF_054050295.1 of Geodermatophilus sp. SYSU D01045. Taxonomy (NCBI): domain Bacteria; kingdom Bacillati; phylum Actinomycetota; class Actinomycetes; order Geodermatophilales; family Geodermatophilaceae; genus Geodermatophilus; species Geodermatophilus sp. SYSU D01045. The sequence continues at coordinate 35,794 of NZ_JBJGZB010000003.1, read as the reverse complement.
GACGTCGTCGGCCGAGTAGTGGTGATCGACGAGTTGGACGCCGCGGCGCGGCGGGAGAACGTGGGGGTGGAACCGTGACGGCCGAGACGTCGACGGGGGGCGGGCTGCGCGACCAGGCGGCCGCGATGGCCCGGAGCAACGTCTGGACCGAGGAGCAGCTGGTCGCCGACGTCGAGGCGGCGCCGCCCGGCCCGCGGGTCGGGGCGTTCTTCGACTTCGACGGGACGGTGATCGACGGCTACTCGCTGGCCGCCTTCGCCCGACACCACCTGCGCTCGCTGCACGTCACCCCGACCGACCTCGGCCAGCTGCTGCTCACCGGCCTACGCGGGGTCACCACCGAGGAGGACTTCGAGCGGTTCACCGTCGCCGGCATGCGCGCCTGGGCCGGCCGCAGCGAGGACGAGCTGGCCGAGCTCGGCGAGCGGCTGTTCGTCCAGGGCATCGCGGGCTCGCTGTACCCCGAGGCCTGGCGCCTGGTCACCGCCCACCTGCAGGCCGGGCACACCGTGGTCCTGGCCTCGTCGGCGACCCGCTTCCAGGTGGAGCCGGCCGCCCGCGCGCTGGGCGTGCAGCACGTGCTGGTCTCCCCCGTCGAGATCGTCGACGGCGTCTGCACCGGCCGCCCCGGCGGCCCGCTGCTGTGGCGGGCGGGCAAGGCCGCGGCCGTGCGCGCCTTCGCCGAGGAGCACGGCATCGACCTGCTGCAGAGCTACGCCTACTCCAACGGGGACGAGGACGTCCCCTTCCTGCGCACCGTCGGCCGCGCCCGCGCGCTCAACCCGGGCAAGGGGCTGACCGCCGCGGCCCGGCACTACTCGTGGCCGGTCGCCCGCTTCAAGCGCCGCGGGAGCACCTCCCCGGCCGACGTCGCCCGCACGCTGGCCGGCGTCGGCGGCATGTTCGGCGGCTTCGCCACGGGCCTCGCGGTCGGCGCGCTGGGCGGCTCGCGGCGGGAGGCGGTCGACCTCGGCCTCACCCTCGCGGGTGAACTCGGCAGCGCGCTGGCCGGCGTCCGGCTCGACGTCCAGGGCGCCGAGCACCTGGCCACCCGGCCCGCGGTGTTCCTGTTCAACCACCAGAGCCAGCTCGACGTCCTCATCCTCGCCAAGCTGCTGCGCGGCGGGTTCACCGGCGTGGCCAAGAAGGAGCTGGCGCGGACGCCGGGCTTCGGCCTGGCGTTCCGGCTGGCCGACGTCGCCTTCGTCGACCGCAGCGACCCCGCCCAGGCCCGCCGTGCCCTCGAGCCCGCCGTGCAGCGGCTCGAGGAGGGCATCTCGCTCGTCGTCGCCCCCGAGGGCACCCGCTCGGCCACCCCGACCCTCGGGGCGTTCAAGAAGGGCGCCTTCCACGTCGCGATGCAGGCCGGCGTGCCGGTCGTGCCGGTGGTCATCCGCAACGCCGGCGAGCTGATGTGGCGCGGCGCGACGACGATCTCCCCCGGCACCGTGCAGGTGCGGGTGCTGCCCCCGGTCGACACGGCCGGCTGGTCGGTCGAGGACCTCGACCGGCACGTGACCGAGGTGCGCGACTCCTTCGTCGCCACGCTGGCCAACTGGTCCGGGCGCACGCAGCGGCCGGTGGTCGCCGAGTCCCCCACCGCCGAGGAGGCCGGGCCCGCCCCCGCGGTCCCCGCCGCGCCGCTGGACTGGGGCACCTCGCCGGAGATGAACCCCATCGAGACGGCGATGTGGCGCGCCGAGGCGGCCGACCCGCGGCTGCGCGCCAACGTCACGCTGCTGGAGGTGCTCGAGACCGCGCCGGACTGGGACCGCTTCCTCGGCGCGCACGAGTGGGCCTCGCGCATGGTGCCGCGGATGCGCCAGAAGGTGGTCGAGCCGGCGCTGGGCGTCGGCGCGCCCCGCTGGGTGACGGTGGACGACCTCGACCTGGCCCGGCACGTGCGCCGGGTGCGGCTGGAGGAGCCCGGCTCGACGCGGCAGCTGCTCGACGTCGTCGGGGAGTTCGCCTCCGCCCCACTGGACCGCGGCCGGCCGCTGTGGGAGGTGCTGCTGGTCGAGGGCCTGGCCGAGGGCCGCGCCGGCTACGTCGTCAAGACCCACCACAGCACCACCGACGGGCTGGGCGCCGTCCAGCTCATGGGCCTGCTGCACCGCCGCAGCCCCGACCGCGACCCCGCCCGGCCCGAGCCGCCGGCCCCGGTGCCCGGCGAGGTCTCCCGCGTGGGCGCGCTGACCGAGCAGCTGGTCGGCACCGCGCGCTCGGTACCGCTGGCCGCGCTGCGCCGCGGCGTGGAGGCGCTGGGCACCCTGCGCCACCCGCGGGACGTGGCGGCGCAGGCGCTCGACGCCGCCCGCGCGGCCACGAAGACCCTCGCGCCGCCGCGCGGCAGCTCCCCCGCACTCGCCGCCCGCGGCGGCGACTGGCGGTTCGAGGTGCTCGAGGTGCCGCTCGCCGACCTCAAGCGCGGCGCGAAGGCGGCCGGCGGGAGCCTCAACGACGGGTTCCTCGCCGCGGTGGTCGGCGGCTTCCGCCGCTACCACGAGCGCACCGGCGCCCCGCTGGGCACGATGACCGTCGGCATCCCGATCAGCCTGCGGGCCCGCGACGACGCCCAGGGCGGCAACCGGTTCACCGGCGCCCGGTTCACCGCGTCGCTCGCCGAGGCCGACCCGGCCGCGCGGATCGCCACGATCCGGCAGTTCGTCCTCTCGGCCCGCGAGACCAGCGCCAGCGGCGTCACCGACGACCTGCTCGGCCCGGCGCTGCACTGGCTCCCCGCACCGGTGGTCGGCGCGGTCTCCGGGCGGCTGACCAGCGCCAACGACGTCCAGGTGAGCAACATGCCCGGCGTCGCGCACCCGGTGTACATCGCCGGCTCGCGGATCCTGCGGATGTACCCGTTCGGCCCGCTGCCGGGCTGCGCGGCGATGGTCACGCTGCTCTCGCACGAGGACCAGTGCTGCATCGGCGTCAACCTCGACTCCGCCGCCGTCACCGACCCGGCGGGCCTGGTGGCCGACCTGCAGGCGGGCCTGGACGAGGTGGTGGCACTCGGTCAGGTGTGAGCCAGGTCTCCTGCGGTACAGCACCGTGCGGAAGCCGGTGTCCCAGCCCAGGAGAGGCCATGACCTTCAACCTCGCCACCATGCTGCGCGAGTCCACCGCCGCGCAGCCGGACAAGCCGATGCTGCGGCTCGGCCCGCTCACCCTGACCTACGGGCAGGTCGACCAGCTCTCGGCGCAGGTGGCCGGCGGGCTCCGGGAGGCCGGGCTGCAGCGCGGCGACAGCGTCGCGCTGCAGCTGCCCAACGTGCCGCAGTTCGTGCTCGCCTACTTCGGGGCGCTGCGGGCCGGGATGACGGTCGTGCCGCTCAACCCGCTGCTCAAGGCGCCCGAGGTGAGCTACCACCTCTCCGACAGCGGCGCGAAGGTGCTGGTCACCTTCGACGCGTTCGCCGAGGAGGCGGTCAAGGGTGCGGCCGAGGCCGGCGGCGTCCGGGTGTACGTGGTCTCCGCGCCCGGCGGCCCGGACGCGCCGCCGGACACCACCCCGTTCGACGCCCTGGTCGCCGCCGGTGCCGGCGCCGACCCGGCCGACGTCGAGCAGATGTCCCCCGACGACACCGCCACGATCATCTACACGAGCGGGACCACCGGCCGCCCCAAGGGCGCCGAGCTCACCCACTTCCAGATGTACATGGCGGCGTCGGTGGCGGCGGAGACCTTCCAGTACCGGGACGACGACGTCGGCATGGCGGTGCTGCCGCTGTTCCACGTCTTCGGGCTGTCCAGCGTCATGAACTGCGCGATCCGCGCCGGCGCGACGCTGTCGCTGGTCCCCCGCTTCGACGTCGGCGCCGTCCTCGACGCGATGGAGGAGCACCGGGTCACCGTGTTCTGCGGCGTCCCCACCATGTTCGTGGCGCTCATGCACGCCGACCTGTCCGGCCGCGACGTCTCCCGGCTGCGGGTGTGCGTCTCCGGTGGCGCGTCGATCCCCGGCGAGGTCATCAAGGGTTTCGAGGCGGCCTACGCCGGGGCGACGATCCTCGAGGGCTACGGGCTGTCGGAGACCTGCGCGCTGGCCACGTTCAACCGCAGCGCCGAGGAGCGGCGGGTCACCTCGATCGGCAAGCGCATGTGGGGCTGCGAGGTCCGCGTCGTCGACGGCGAGGACCGGCCGCTGCCGCCCGGGCCGGACAACGTCGGCGAGATCGTGCTGCGCGGGCACAACGTCATGAAGGGCTACCTCGGGCGGCCCGAGGCCACCGCCGAGGCGATGCGCGGCGGCTGGTTCCACACCGGCGACCTCGGCTACGTGGACGAGGACGAGTTCTTCTACATCGTCGACCGCAAGAAGGACCTGGTCATCCGCGGCGGCTTCAACGTCTACCCGCGCGAGATCGAGGAGGTCCTGCACGCCCACCCGGCGGTGATGGAGGCCGCCGTCGTCGGCCGGCCCGACGAGCGGCTCGGCGAGGAGGTCGTGGCCTTCGTCAGCCTGCGCTCGGGCGCCTCGGTCGAGCCGGACGAGGTGATCGCGTTCTGCAAGGAGCGGCTGGCCGCCTACAAGTACCCGCGCGAGGTGGTCGTCATCGACGAGCTGCCCAAGGGCCCGAGCGGCAAGGTCCTCAAGACCGAACTGCGCGGCCGCTGACGGTCTCGCCCATCCAGGAGAGCACCAGGTCGGCCAGGCGGTCGGGCACCTGCAGCTGGGGCACGTGCCCGACCCCGGCCAGCTCCTCGTACCGCCAGCCGGGGTGCGCCTGCGCCAGCTCGCGGGCGGCGTCGACGGGGACCAGCCGGTCGCGGTCGCCGTGCACCAGCAGCACCGGCGCGGCCACCCGCGCCATCGCCGCCCGGTAGCGGCGCGGGTCGGCCAGGATCCCCAGCAGCGAGCGGGCCGCGGCGAGGAAGGCACGGTCCATCCCGGCGACGTCCTCGCGCTGCTCGAGCAGGGTGACCGCGCGGTCGACCACCGGGGCGGGCAGCTCGTCGGGGTCGATGCCGACCAGCTCGAGCATCTTCCGCACCCGGGTCAGCGGCGTCGAGCGGGCCCGCCGCAGCGCGAGGAACCGCTCCCCCAGACCCGGCAGGGCGTAGAGGGCGAAGGTGCCCGCGACGAGGGGGTCCAGCCGGCGCCGGCCGCCGGGCAGCGCGGGGTCGAGCAGCACCAGGCCCCGCACGAGGTCCGGCGTCGCCGCGGCGGTGAACAGCGAGACCATCCCGCCCATCGAGTTGCCGACCAGCACCGCCGGCTCGCGCACCACCTCGCGCAGGAAGCGCTGCAGGACCGCGACGTTCGCCGGCACGGTGGCGCGGCGCTCGCCCGGCTCGCTGCGGCCGAAACCGGGCAGGTCCAGGGCCCACACCCGGGCCGACGGCGTCAGCAGGGGCGCGAACAGGTCCCAGTTGCCGTGCGACCCGCCCAGCCCGTGCACCAGCACGACCACCGGGCCGTCGTCGGCGCCGCCGTGGTCCACGACGTGCACCGGGCCGCCCAGGTCGACGGTCCTGCTGGTCCCCGGCACCTCGTCCACCCTGACGGTCCCCTCCCGCTGCGCGTGCCGGCGGCACCCGGTGGGCCGCCGTCCGGTCATTGATACGGCACAGGAAAGTGCCCTGGTCGCGCGCCTGGGACCCCTGTGACGCATGTGATCGGGGCCACACTGGACACCGCGAGTCGTCGCAGTCAGGTGTGACCGGTACTCCAGGGTGGGTACCGGCCCGGGCGAGGCGGTGAGTGCCGCCGGCGAGGAGGACGACGTGTCGCGACAGCCCCACGACGGGCCCGGCCTGCCCCTGTACCTGACAGAGGTGAGCCGTGCGATGGCCGACTACGGCCTCTACCTGGCGGCCCGCCCGCTGCTGCCGCGACTACCGACCGGTGACGGCCACCCCGTCCTGGTGCTGCCCGGCCTCATGGCCGACGACATGTCGACGGCGACGCTGCGCCGCACGCTGCGGCGGCTGGGCTACCGCGTCCACGGCTGGCGGCTCGGGCGCAACATCGGCCCGACGCAGGAGTGCGTGGAGGGCATGAGCCGCCGGATCGAGGACCTCAGCGACCGCTACGGCCGCTCGGTCACCCTCATCGGCCAGAGCCTGGGCGGCATCTTCGCCCGCGACCTCGCCCGCAAGACCCCCGACGCGGTACGCCAGGTGATCACCCTGGGCAGCCCCTTCGGCCTGAAGCGCGACAGCCAGACCCGCGCGCACAAGGTGTTCGAGCGCTACTCGCACCTGCACGTGGAGAAGCGGACGCTGCCGCTGGAGAGCGAGTCGACGCCGCTGCCGGTGCCGTCGACGTCGATCTACTCGCACCAGGACGGCATCGTCGCCTGGCAGGCGTGCCTGGACCGGCTCTCGCCGCACGCCGAGAACATCGCCGTGTACGCGAGCCACCTGGGCATGGGCCACAACCCGGCGGTCATCTACGCCGTCGCCGACCGGCTGGCGCAGCGGGAGGGCACCTGGCGGCCGTTCCGCCCGCCGCTCACCCTGCGCCCGGCCTTCCCGCGCCCGGACGTCCCCGAGGTCCCGCTGCACCCGGCCGCCGCGGCCTGAGCCCACCGGTCGATCAGCTGTGGTGGTCCCCAGGCGTCCGTGACCACCACGGCTGACCGCTGGGTGCCGGGACGTGCCGGACGGCGGGTCGCGGTGACGGGTACGGAGTGGTCGCGGCAGGGATCGGACGCGCGACCGCTCGCTCGTGGGCGTCGGGTCCGGGGTCACTCGGCCAGGGCCGCGAACTCACCGAGACGACGGAGTCCGAGACCGTCGACCGTTCGGCGTGCCTGTCGCAGGTGCTCAGCACGGGCAGCGGACCCCTCCGGGAGCTGCCCGGCCAGGCACAGCCGGAGCCGGGCTCCGTCGAGGAGGAGCCGGTCGTCCTCCGCGGTCCGCAGCCCACGACGCCAACAGCGCCGGGCGGCGTCGTCCCTGCCCTGGGCGGCTCGGTACCGACCGAGGAACAGCTCGTACCGGGTTCGCGCGAACGGGTAGATCCGCTTGTACGTCCTCAGCGCGCGGAGGGCCCGCCGCGTCACGTTGCGGACGTCCTTCTCGCGGGGAGTCCCCCGCTCCTGGTCGAGCATCTCGAGGCAGGCCTGCAGCAGCGCGGTCAGGCCGGCGAGGTGGGTGTAGGGGACCATCCCGAACGCATCCATGACCCGCCGGGCACGGGTGAGCGCAGCGGCCGGTCCCCCCCGGGCGAGGAGCGCCCGGACGTGGCCACCCTGGAGGACCGGGGCGAACAGCTTGTACTCGTCGCTGGACACCTCCATCGCCTCGTCGTCCACGGCCAGCGCCTCGGCCGTGCGGTCCAGGCTGAGCAGCAACGGCAGCAGCAGGGCCATGCCCCAGAGGACGTGCTCGGTGTTGCCCCGCCGCCGGGCCGAGGTGATCAGCTCCTCGAAGTCCGCCCGGGCCGAGCGCAGCTCCCCGGTCACCTCGAGGAAGAACCCCCGGACGACCAGACAGATCTCCACGGCCCAGTTCTGGCCGGAGCTCCGGTACTGGCGCAGGACGTCGTCCAGCATCGGGGTCACGTCCACGCTGCGGTTCATGGTCCGCAGGTAGACGGCTTCCGAGACGGTCGCCGTGAGGTCGTGCTCCCACACCGCGTCCGGCAGGACCTCGACGGTCAGCGGACCCGGACGGCCCGTGGACTCGCGCGCGAACTTCCACCGGGCCCGGTCGAAGTACCGCACCGCGAGCCGGTGCAGGCGCATCGTGCCCACGAGATAGGCCAGCTCGCCGTAGGCCCGGCCGGCGAGACCCTCGTTGCCGGCTCGCTCCGCCAGGTTGATGGCCGCCAGCTGGCTGGCGGCCGACGGCACAGCCTGGGCCCTGAAGTAGAGGATCTCGCCTAGCCTCGACAGGATCCAGGCGGCCTGGCCCAGCAGTGCGACGTCCCCCCGTGGCCTCCACCGGCGCGGGAGGACCAGGTGCACGATCTGCCCGACGACCTCCCGTCCGAGCCGTGTGGCCCAGCCGAGCCGGCTCGTCGGCACCCGGTGCCCCACGAGTGCGAGCGCCCTCCGGGAGTGGGTGACGGCATCCTCGAGCCGGTTCTGGGTGGCGAGGGCCTCGGCCAGCGCGTCCTCCCAGAAGGCCCTCCTGGCGTCCGGGACCGCGGGCAGGGGCACGTCCAGCCGCCCGTCGACCGCGAGGGCGGTCTCGAGGAGGGACGCGGCCTCCTCGGCCGCACCCTTGGCGAGCGCGTCGGTCGCCGCGGCCTCGAGGTACTCGATCTCGCGCGCCGGTTCGCCCGCCTCGGCCCAGTGGTGGGCGAGTACGGCGTACGTCTCGGAGCGCCGCCCCTGGGCCTCGTACCACTCCGCCAGCGCACGGTGCCTCTGCCTGAGCTCGGAGGGCAGCAGGGACTGCTGTGCGACGTCGCGGATCAGGCCGTGGACGAACCGCCAGCCCTCGGGCCGAGCCGCGATCACCTTCTTGCGCCCGAGGTCACGGAGGTCCTCGGCGAGGGACGCCGCATCGAGCCGGGGATCCGCGGCCAGGATCCGCTCGGCGTCGAAGCTGGTCCCGATGACGCTCGCCGCCCCGATCACCATGCGTTGGCGGGCGGACAGCGCGCTCAACCGGGCGCGGAAGACCTCCTCGACACGGACCGGCAGCCGGAGCCGGTCCAGGTCGACGGAGGGCACCGCCAAGCGGGCCCGCGCCAGGTCGCCGCGCCCGACGACCGAGATCAGCTCGTCCGTCCGCAGCTGGTACGCCAGCTCGACGGTGAACAGCGGGCTGCCGTCGACCTTGCCTCGAAACAGCGATCGAACCGGTTCGTCCAACGTCTTCACCTGCAGGAAGTCACGGGCGATCTGCTCGGTGACGTCCGCCGGGAGCGGACGCAGGCGCAGCACCAGGGCGCCGTGCTCGCGCAGGTGGGTGAGGACCTCCGCCGCCGTGCGGACGAGCCCCTCGTCCGGTCCGGGGGGCGGCGCGGGATCGGCCGGCTCGACGTCCTGTGGCGAGGGTTCCTGCACCGGCCGCGTGAACAGCGCGAGCATGCTGGGGGCGACACTGCGGTGCACCGCCCTGACCAGCTCCCAGGACGCCGAGTCCATCCAGTGGCAGTCGTCCAGCACGATGAGGAGCGGGGTCGTGGCGGCCACCTCGCTCAGCAGCTGGACCAGGACGCGGACGGTGTTCTCCCGCCGCGCCCGGCCGGTCATGCCCCGGAGCGCCGAGTCGTCGAGCGCGAGGTCGAGGACCTCGTTGAGCAGCGGCGTCCACTCCACGAGCTCGGGCCACTTCGCGAGCCGCTCCGTGACCAGGAGCGCTCGCCGGTGCGGGTCCCGCTCGGACGAAAGCCCCAGCGCCTTGCTGAACGCGCGCTTCCAGACGTGGTACGGACGCGGATCCACGTCGTCGCCGCTCCCGACCAGGACGGTGACGTGCTCATAGCTGTCGCTGGCCTGCAGGAGGTCCACGGCCAGGTGGGTCTTGCCCACCCCTGGCTCACCCTCCACGACCACGGCGGTCGAGGTCCCGAGGCCGAGCGCGACCAACCGCCCCATCAGTTCCTCGCGCTCGTGATCGCGCCCTCGGGTGAGCACGGCCGGTTGTTCGCCGGCCAGTCGGCGGATCGTCGGGAGCCCCGGCTCCGGTTCGTGCCATTCGGGCCGGTACACCTCCACCGGATCGGCGAAGCCCTTCACCCCCATGCGGCCCCGGGCGGAGAACCGAAGCCGATCACGGCTCAGGTGCTGACTCACGTGATCGCTGAGGACCTCGTTCTGGGCCCGCTGCATCAGTCGCGCCGCGAGGTTGACGACGGGGCCGACCATCATGTACTGCCGGTAGGCCGGACTCCCGCGCACCCCGCAGAAGGCGTGGCCCGTGGCGACGCCGATTCCGTGCTCGACGACCTGGCGCATGGCCCGGCTGATCTCTAGGGCCGCCTGGTTCGCCCGCGCTGCCTCCCGTTCCCGCACCAGCGGAGGGAGGCCGAAGCCTGCGACCAGCGTGAGGCCCTCTACGTCCTGGGCCGCGTTGACGACCGTGCCGGCGTAGCGGTCGAGGACGTCCAGCACCTGTTTCGAGGCCTCGGCCACCGCCCGGACCCCGTCCTCGTCCCACGGCCGTGGCCGGAGCGAGACGAACATGACGGTGATCGGGGCGAGTTCCGCGAAGTCCTCGTGGCCGGAGCTGACGACCTCGGCGACCCAGTCGGGCACGTAAGGGATGGCCAGGGCCGGAGGCACCGGCACCCGCGCGTGCGGAGGAGTCGCCAGCGAACGGGGCGCCGACCCGGCGATCGGGGCACGGAGGAGCGGTTCCCCCTCTCCCGCGGCATCCCGACCCCCGCCTTCCCGGATCAGACGGCGCACCTCGGCGCTCATGCCGATCTCGCCCGCTGCCACGGCCTTCTGCGCCTGGGCCATCTCCTCCAACGCGGGCCCCACGGGGACGAAGAGCCGGTGCCCGAGTTCGTCCCCGACGTCCAGCAGCCAGGCCCGCCCCACTCCGAGCCCCGCGCGCAGGCGGATGGGGTAGCCCCCCACCGGTGCGAGGCCGCCCACCTGGTCCCGGACGGCCGTGGCGGCGCGCGCGGCCCAGGCCACAGAGGCGACCGCGCCGCCCGTCTCGGCGGTCGGCCACACCGCGACGACCTCGTCGCCCGCCAGCGTGGCGATCGAGCCGCGATGCGCCGTGACCACGTCCGCCAGCAGCGAGAAGACACCGTCCAGCGCCCGTGCGATGGTCTCGGGTCCGTCCGGGGTCCACCGCACGAGGTCCTCGATGATCGCGGTGGACTCGGAGATGTCGAGCCCGAGCACCACCAGCTCGGCCGCCTCGCTCGTCCACGTGCCAGGAGGTTCCGAGCGGTCGAGGATGCGACGTGCCAGTACCTCCGGCACGAAGCTCGTCAGGACGTCGCTCGGAACCGTCATGACTCTCCGTTACGACGGTAGTCGCTCTCCGTGGGTGCGATCCGGGCAAGACTAGCGCTGTTCACCGGGGCAGGCGTACGGTCGACCGCCCCGTTTCCTGACGAGCGGTGAGGCGACCGTGCTCGACAGCCGGACGATCAAGTCCCGTGTGGACCAGCGGTTGATCGAGGCGCGGGACGAGATGCGGCCGCGGATCCGCGGGGCGTTCGACGGACTGCTCGACGAGCGCGGCCTGCTCCGCCTCGATCCCGCCCCGTACTCCCACCCCTTGGGGCATCCCGTCCTCGACCTCCCGGTCTGGGTGGTCGACCGCCTGGGTGACGAGGGGATCGAGATCCCCGAGAAGATCCTGACGGACGTCCTGGAGATCAGCGCCCTGGGTTACCTGTACGTCCGGGCGCAGGATGACTGGCTCGACAGCGCGTCACGGGACGACCCCACCCTCGTCGCCCTGGGTGAAGCACTCCTGGCGCTGTGCACCCGACGGCTGGTGGAGGTGGTGGGTGACTCCGCCCGGTTCTGGGAGTTCTGCTGCAGCGTGCTCCAGGGGTACTCGGAGTCGCTCCTGCACACCCATGAGCTCCGGAGGGAACAGGCGCCGGTTCCGCGACGGGCCTTCGAGCAGCTCCTGGCGCAGTCCCGGCCGCTCGTCCTCCCTGCCGCCGCGCTGCTCGCCCGAGCGGACCGGTGGCAGTTCCTGCCTCTCCTCGAGGAGTTCGTGTTCACCGCGACCGCGGCGTCGCAGCTGTTCAACGACCTGACGGACCTCTACCCGGACCGCCGGCGAGGGCATCGCTCGTGGACCCTCGACGCCGTGGGCGGTCCGGCGACGGACCCCCTGCGACCGGAGACGGTGTGGGCCCCGGCCGGGCAGTCGTCGGGACGGGTCCACGAGCGGATCGACGAGGCACTGTCCTACCACGGACGTTCCGAGCGTGCTGCGGGGGCGCTGGCCCTCGCATCGGCCGAGGAATGGCTCGCCGTTCGACGGGCGCTGCTCGAGCAGCTGCCCTCGGCGCTCGATGAGCGCCTGCTCGCCACCTTCCTGGAGCGGATGAGCGGTCGGTTGCCGGACCGGGAGGACGAGCGGACGCAGGGGTCCTGAGAGGGGTGGGCGATGACGACACCGAGCGGATTCGCGCCGGACGGGATGACGGAGGAGGGAGGGCGGCGCCTGGCCGGGATCCCCGCGACGGTCGTGCTGAGAGCTGTGCAGAACAGGGACTTCGCGCTCGCCCTCCTGCACGAGGACACGCGGCGCCCGGCGCTCGACGACCCGACGCTGGGTCTGACGGACGAGCAGCGGACCGAGCTCTCGGCCCGTCTCGACGAGATGGCGCAGTTGTCCTTCGCCGAAGCCCTGGGGCAGTTGCGCGAAGAGGGCTTCCCCTTCCTGTGACGGGCAGGTCGTCCGCCCCGCACATCGAGGTCCGCCGGTTCTACGACCGCTGGACCCCGGTCATGGTGGAGGCCGCCGGCCCCATCCTCCAGGGCGGCCTCGTCAAGGCGTCGGCCGACGCCCCGATCCGGCCCGACTCGTCGGTCCGGTACCTGGCCGAGCTCGCCGGCATCGCTCCGGGCGACCGGGTCCTGGACGCCGGGTGCGGTGTCGGCGGCCCGGCGATGGCCATCGCCGGGGCGCTCCCGGGCGTCGTCATCGACGGAGTCACCGTCTCCGAGGTCCAGGCGACGATGGCGCGGGGGCTCGTCGCGCAGGCCGGCCTCGCCGACCGGGTGCGGGTCCACGTCGGCGACTTCCAGCGCCTCCCGTTCCGCGACGGGGCGTTCGACGTGGCGCTCTACCTGGAGGTGACCGGCTACTCGCCGGACCGTGGCGCCCTGTACTGCGAGTCGGCGCGGGTCCTGCGGCCCGGTGGCACCGTCTACGTCAAGGACGTCTTCTGCCGTGAAGGCCCCCTGACGGAACGGCAGCGCCGGTCGATGCAGGACTTCGACCGACTCTGGGCCTGTGTCCGGAGCCCCACCTTGAGCGAGACCGAGACGGCGATGCGCGCCGCGGGCTTCGTCGACGTCCGCGTGCGCGAGTACCCCTTCGTCGACATGAGCCACCACTATGAGTCGATGGTGTCCAGGGACGAGGGAGGGATGCGCCTGAACGCGTTCGGGGACGCCTTCCTCCGCTTCCTCCCCGATCTGCCGATCTTCTTCGGGGAGGCGACGGCGCACACGTCAGGCGGCTCGGCCACGGGGCCGGACGAGGCGTAGCGGAGGGTCCGCGATGAGCGCGCGGTACGACGCCGTCGTCGTCGGGGCCCGTTGTGCGGGTGCACCCACGGCCATGCTGCTGGCTCGCAGGGGGTGGCGGGTGCTGCTCGTGGACCGCGCGCGCTTCCCGAGCGACACCCTCTCCTGCCACTTCCTCCACCAGTCGGGGGTCGCGTCGCTCGTGGGCTGGGGCCTCCATCCGGTGCTCGCTGGCTCCCCCTGCCCACCGATCCGCTCGCTGGTCCTCGACACCGGCACCGTCGTGCTCCGGGGAACGCTGCCCGCCGCCGAGGGCGCGTCGGACGCCTACGCGATGCGGCGGACCGTGCTCGACGCCGCGCTCGTGGACGCCGCCGCGGCGGCGGGCGCCGAGGTCCGGGAGTCGTTCGACGTCCGGGAACTCCTCACCGACGACGACCGGGTGACGGGCATCCGTGGCCGGGGAGAGGCCGGCCGCGCAGTGACCGAGAGGGCCTCCGTCGTGATCGGCGCGGACGGCATGAGGTCGACGGTCGCCCGGGCCGCGGGTGCGCCGGCCTATCACGTGCACCCCTCGCTGACCTGCGCCTACTACAGCTACTGGCGCGACGTGGAGGTGGACGGCCTGGAGATCCACCTCCGACCCGGCCACCTGGTCATGGCCGCACCGACCAGCGACGGCCAGGTCTTCGTGGTCGTCTACTGGCGGGCCGCGGAGTTCAGCCGGGTCCGGCGCGACGTCGAGGGCAGCTTCGGAGACGTCCTGCACCTCGTCCCGGACCTGGCCACGCGCCTGCGCACCGGCACCCGGACCGAGCGTTTCCGCGGCACGAACGCCCTGCCGAACTTCTACCGGCGTCCCCACGGGCCCGGCTGGGCGCTGGTGGGCGACGCCGGCCACCACCAGGACCCGGTCACGGGTCTCGGGATGACCGACGCGTTCCGCGACGCCGAACTGGTCACCAACGCCCTGCACGCCGGCTTCTCCGGTGCCGAGCCGCTCGACGAGGCCCTCGCCGCCTACGAGCGCCGGCGCAACGAGTCGACCGGCCACACGCACGCCGCAGCCGTCCGCTGGGCCGAACTCGAACCCCTGCCGCCCGGGATGCAACTGCTGGCGGAGGGTCTGCGCGGCGACCCGGTGGCGGTGGGACGGCTCTTCGGGACGGCCGTCGGAACGGTTCCGCCCAGCGACTTCTTCTCCGAGGAGAACCTCGCGCTCCTGGTCCTGCGCGCTTCGATGCAGCAGGCAGCCGCACCCGCGGCGACGGACCAGGACCCCGGGCGGTCCGCCGGGAACGCGTGAACCGGGCAGCGTGACGCGCACGCCGCGGGACCGGGGGGTGGGCGCGGCCGGGATCGAACCGGCGACCGCTCGCTTGTAAGGCGAGAGCTCTCCCGCTGAGCTACGCGCCCCGCCCGCCCAGGGTAGGTGCCCCCGGGCGGTGGGTCCGGGACCCGGCCTCAGGCCGCGATCTTCTCGACGGCGTCCTTCCAGCCGGACTGCTCGCGCGCGTCACCGGGCGCGTTGACCTCGGCGAAGGCGATCGTGCCCTCGGCGTCGACGAGGAAGGTGCCGCGCAGGGCCATGCCGGCCTTCTCGTTGAACACGCCGTAGGCCTGCGCGGTGGCGCCGTGCGGCCAGAAGTCCGACAGCAGCGGGAAGTCGAGGCCCTCCTTCGCCTTGAACGCCTTGAGGCTGAACACCGGGTCGGTGCTGATCGCCACCACCGTGACGCCGGCGTCGGTGTAGGTGGTCAGCTCGTCGCGGAGCTGGCACAGCTCGCCGGTGCAGATGCCGGAGAAGGCGAACGGGTAGAAGACGACGAGGACCGGCGTCCCGCGCAGCTCGGCGAGCGAGACGACCTGGCGGTCCTGGTCGGGGAGGCTGAACTCGGGCGCGACGTCACCGACGGAGAGGCTCATGAGCCCGATCGTGCCGCACGGGCGCGAGCGCCCCCGCGGCGGGACGGCGTCACCGTCTGCTGCGGGCGGCCTTCGGGGTGACCAGCCGGATCCCCGACCAGTCCTTGGCGGCCGAGATGCTGCTGGTCTGCGCGAGCCCGGCGGTGGGCGCCACCTCGGTGACGTCGCCCGGCTCGACGTGGCCCGGCCGCCCGGACTTGGGCACCAGCAGCCACACGACGCCCTCGTCGGCGAGCGAGGTGAGCGCGTCGGTGAGGGCGTCGAACAGGTCGCCGTCGTCCTCCCGCCACCACAGGACGACGACGTCGGCGACCTCGTCGGTGTCCTCGTCGACCATCTCGCTGCCGGAGACCTCGACGATGGAGTCGCGCAGGTCCTCGTCGGCGTCCTCGTCCCAGCCGAGCTCCTGCACGACCATGCCCGGCTTGATGCCCAGCCGGGCCGCCATGCCGGCGCTGCCCGAGTCGACGCTCATCCCTGCTGTTCCTCCGAGAGATCACGAACCGCCGGTGTCGCACCGGCGGGCACGAGGCGCCGGCTGACGGGCGCGTGGGGTGGACGGGGGCCGACGGCGGACACGACCGGCGGGGAGGACACCCGCTGCCTGGTCATGTCACCCCTCTCGTGCCCGGAACGCGCGGCTGCCGACGGCGTCGGTCCGCGTGGGCAGGAGCGTAGGGCATGCCTGGTCACGCGCAAGCCGTCGACGACGACGCGCCCGGAGCACCCCGCGCACCGCTGGCCGGGAGCTCCTGCGTGACGCGGACCATCCCGGCGCGCGACGATGGGGGCATGAGCGCACCGCAGCAGGGTGGAGACCCCACCCGCGACGCCGGACAGCCCCGCGCGGTCATCACCGACGGGCTCCCGAGCCAGCTGGTCGACACCGACCCCGACGAGACCCAGGAGTGGGTGGAGTCGCTCGACAGCGTCGTCGAGCACGCAGGCCGCGGGCGAGCCCGCTACCTCATGCTCAAGTTGTTGCAGCGCAGCCGTGAGCAGCAGGTGGGCGTCCCGTCCCTCCGCAGCACCGACTACATCAACACGATCCCGCCCGAGCGGGAGCCCTACTTCCCCGGTGACGAGGACACCGAGCGGCGCATCCGCGCCTACATCCGGTGGAACGCCGCGATCATGGTCCACCGCGCGCAGCGGCCGGGCATCGGCGTCGGCGGGCACATCTCCTCCTACGCCTCCTCCGCCAGTCTCTACGAGGTCGGCTTCAACCACTTCTTCCGCGGCAAGGACCACCCCGGCGGCGGCGACCAGATCTGGTTCCAGGGCCACGCCTCCCCCGGCATCTACGCCCGCGCCTTCCTCGAGGGCCGGCTCACCGAGCAGCAGCTCGACGGCTTCCGCCAGGAGGTCAGCCACCCCGGCGGCGGGCTGTCGAGCTACCCGCACCCGCGGCTGATGCCGGACTTCTGGGAGTTCCCCACCGTCTCCATGGGCCTCGGCCCGATGAACGCGATCTACCAGGCGCGGTTCAACCGCTACCTGCACGCCCGCGGCATCAAGGACACCTCCGACCAGCACGTGTGGGCGTTCCTCGGCGACGGCGAGATGGACGAGCCGGAGTCGCTGGGCCTGATCGGCCTGGCCGCCCGCGAGGAGCTCGACAACCTCACCTTCGTCGTCAACTGCAACCTGCAGCGCCTCGACGGCCCGGTGCGCGGCAACGGCAAGGTCATCCAGGAGCTGGAGTCCTTCTTCCGCGGCGCCGGCTGGAACGTGGTCAAGGTGATCTGGGGCCGCGAGTGGGACCCGCTGCTGGCCGCCGACCGCGACGGCGCCCTGGTCAACCTCATGAACCAGACGCCCGACGGCGACTACCAGACCTACAAGGCCGAGCACGGCGCGTTCGTCCGCGAGCACTTCTTCGGCCGCGACCCGCGCACGCGCAAGCTCGTCGAGCACATGAGCGACAAGGAGGTCTGGGACCTCTCCCGCGGCGGGCACGACTACCGCAAGGTCTACGCGGCGTTCAAGGCGGCCGTGGAGCACAAGGGCCAGCCCACGGTCATCCTCGCCAAGACCATCAAGGGCTGGACGCTGGGCAGCCACTTCGAGGGCCGCAACTCCACCCACCAGATGAAGAAGCTGACCGCCGAGGACCTCGCCGCCTTCCGCGACCGGCTCTACCTGCCCATCCCCGACGAGCAGCTCGACAAGACGCTGCCGCCCTACTACAAGCCGGCGCCCGACTCCGACGAGATGCAGTACATGCTCGAGCGGCGGCGGGCCCTGGGCGGGGCGGTGCCGCGGCGCCGCTCGGAGTTCAAGACGCTCAAGGCGCCCGACGACAAGGCCCTCGACGTCCTGCGCCGCGGCTCCGGCAAGCAGGAGGTGGCGACGACGATGGCGTTCGTCCGCCTGCTCAAGGAGCTGCTCAAGGACAAGGAGCTCGGCCCGCGCTTCGTGCCGATCATCCCGGACGAGGCCCGCACCTTCGGGATGGACAGCCTCTTCCCGTCGCAGAAGATCTACAACCCGGCCGGTCAGCGCTACACCTCGGTCGACCGCGAGCTGATGCTGGCCTACAAGGAGTCCGAGCAGGGCCAGATCCTGCACGAGGGCATCAACGAGGCCGGCTCGACGGCGTCGTTCACCGCCGTCGGGACCTCGTACGCCACGCACGGCGAGCCGATGATCCCGATCTACATCTTCTACTCGATGTTCGGGTTCCAGCGGACCGGCGACTCGTTCTGGGCCGCCGCCGACCAGATGACCCGCGGGTTCGTCCTCGGCGCCACCGCCGGCCGGACGACGCTCAACGGCGAGGGCCTGCAGCACGAGGACGGCCACTCGCTGCTGCTGGCGCAGACCAACCCCGCCGTCGTGTCCTACGACCCGGCCTTCTCCTACGAGGTCGGCCACATCGTCAAGGACGCGCTGGCCCGCATGTACGGCGAGGACCCGGGTGCGCCGCTGGGCGGGCACCGCAGCCCCGACGTCATGTACTACCTGACGGTCTACAACGAGCCGTTCCAGCAGCCGGCCGAGCCCGAGGGCCTGGACGTGCAGGGCCTGCTCGCCGGCATGTACCTCTACGCCCCCGGCTCCGGTGAGGGCCACAGGGCGCAGGTGCTGGCCTCCGGCGTCGCGGTGCCGTGGGCGCTGCGGGCACAGGAGCTGCTGCGCGAGGACTGGGGGGTGTCGGCCGACGTCTGGTCGGTGACGTCGTGGAACGAGCTGCGGCGGCAGGCCGACGAGGCCACCGAGCACAACTTCCTGCACCCCGAGGACGACCCGCAGGTGCCCTACGTGACCCAGCGGCTGCAGGACGCCGAGGGCCCGGTCGTGGCGGTGTCGGACTGGATGCGGGCGGTGCCCGACCTGATCGCCCCGTTCGTCCCGGGCGGCATGGCGACGCTCGGCACCGACGGGTTCGGCCTGTCCGACACCCGCCCCGCGCTGCGCCGGCACTTCCACGTCGACGCCGAGTCGATCGTCGTCCGGGTGCTCGCCTCCCTGGCCGACCGGGGGCTGGTCGAGCGCTCGACGGTCCGCGAGGCCGTGGAGAAGTACCGGATCCGCGACGTGCAGGCCGCCCCGGCCGAGGAGCGGACCGACCCGAGCCCCGCGACCTGAGCGGGCACCGGCCCGCTGCCGGCGGCGGCCCCCTCGCGGTGGCCGTCGTCGGCGGCGGGGTGGTCGGCCTGACGTGCGCGCTCGAGCTCGCGCGGGCCGGCCACCGGGTCCGGCTGCACACCGCCGACCCGTGGGCGGCGACCACCTCCGCGGTGGCCGCCGCCATCTGGTTCCCCTACCGGGCGTCGCCGGCCGATGCCGTCCTGCGCTGGGCGGCCGCCTCGCTCGGGGTCCTCACCGGGCTGGCCGACGACCCGGCGACCGGCGTGCGGATGCGCCCGGGCACCTACGTGCACCGCACGCCCGACCCCGACCCGTGGTGGACGCCGGGCATCCCGGGGGTGCGGCCGGCGACGCCGGAGGAGCTCCCGCCGGGTGTGCCCGCCGGCACCCGCTGCACGCTGCCGGTGGTCGACACCGGCAGCTACCTGCCCTGGCTGGCCGCCGCGTGCGGCGCGGCCGGGGTCACCACCGTGCCCGGCCGGGTCGGGTCGCTGGACGACGTGCCCGGCGACGTCGTCGTGGTGGCCGCCGGGCTGGCCTCGGGGCCGCTGCTCGGCGACGACTCCGGCGTGCCCGTGCAGGGCCAGGTCGTGCGCCTCGCCGACCCCGGCGTTCCCGAGTGGCTGCTCGACGAGGACGGCCCGGCCGGGCTGACCTACGTCGTCCCCCGCGGCCGCGACGTCGTCGTGGGCGGGACGGCGGTGGAGGGCGCCACCGGCCGCGACCCCGACCCGGCGGTGGAGGCGGCGATCCTGGAGCGGGCGTGCGCGCTGGTCCCGGCGCTGCGCGGGCAGCCGGTGCTCTCGCGGGCGGTGGGGCTGCGGCCGGGGCGGCCGACCGTGCGGCTGGAGCTGCTCGACGTCGGCGAGCGGCCCGTCGTCGCCTGCTACGGGCACGGCGGCGCCGGCGTCACCCTCTCCTGGGGCTGCGCGGCCGAGGTCGCCGCCGAGGTGAGCGCCCTGGCTTGAGCGTCGGCCAGCAGCAGCCAGGCCTGCGCCTCGGGCGAGTGCCCGGGGCGGTCGAACCGGGGTGCGGCCGCGGCGCCGGTGACCCGCCCGAGGCCGTCGAGACCCGCGCCGACGTGCGCGAGCAGCGAGCGGCCGACGTCGGCGTACCCCCGCGGCAGCCACCCCTCGCGGGCTCCGGTGAGCGCCGCCCAGGCGAGCACCGCGGCCACCGCGGTGTCCGGCGGCGAGGCGTCGTCGTCGAGGACGTCCCCGAAGCCGCCGTCGGGGCGGCGGGTGGCGAGGCAGGCGTCGAGGTGGGCGCGGGCCTCGGCGGCCGGCTCCGCCCCCGGCAGCCGGCGGACCGTCCGGGCGAGCGCGGCGGCCACCCAGCCGTTGCCGGTGCCCCAGGCGCGGCCGTCGGAGGGCCGCCCGGCGTCCTCGTCCCACCGCGCCCGCCACAGCCCGTCGGGCCGGCGCAGCCGGGCCCGGTGCCCGTCCAGCTGGGCCCGGGCGACGTCGGCGTACCCGGCCGCGGCCAGTGCCGGCACCACCATGAACACCGTGTCCGCCCAGACCTCGCGGGTGCCGACCAGGTGGAACAGCGTGCCGTCGGCGGCGCGCGGCGCCCGGCGCAGCAGCCAGTCGCGCTGACGGGCGGCCGCGGCGGCCAGCGCCCGGTCCCCCAGGCGCTGCGCCACCAGCTCCACGTACTCCCCGACGACGCCGCCGTTGACGCTGCAGGCCGGGTCGAGCTCGGCCAGCCGGCCGTCGGGCAGCTGCCGTGCCGCCGCGTCGTCGACCAGGGCGCGCAGCGCCGCCGCCTCGCCGGCGCCGTCGAGGACCGCCGCCGTCAGGCCCTGGTCCCAGGAGTGCCGCTGGCTGACCAGCAGGGCGGCCAGCACCCGCCGGCGGGCGGCGTCGGTCAGCACGTCGCCCGGCACCGGGTGCGGCGGGGGCCCGTGCGCGACCCCTCGCACGGGCCCCCGGTCCTCAGGACCCGTCGCGGTGACGGCGCAGCAGCTCGGCGTAGGCCCGGCCGCTGTCCTTCACCGTGCGCCGCTGGGTGGCGTAGTCGACGTGCACCAGCCCGAACCGCTGCGCGTACCCGCGGGCCCACTCGAAGTTGTCCAGCAGCGACCAGGCGAAGTAGCCGCGGACGTCGGCGCCGCGCTCCATCGCCGCCGCCATGGCGGTGAGGTGGCGGGCCAGGAAGTCGACCCGCTCGGGGTCGTGCACCGCGCCCTCGGCGTCGACCTCGTCCTCCCAGGCCGAGCCGTTCTCGGTGACCACCAGCGGCAGCCCGGGGGCGCGCTCGGTGAGCCACAGCAGCAGGTCGGTGAACGCCTGCGGGCTGATCCCCCAGCCCATGGTCGTCGTCGGGCCCTCGGGGTCCAGCTCGACGACGTCCCCGCCGCCGATGAACGACGTCGGCGGCATGTCCGCGGGGCGGGTGCCGGCCCGCACCGTCTGCTCGAAGTAGTAGTTGACGCCGAGCCAGTCCAGCGGCGCCGCGATCGTCTCCAGGTCGCCGTCGCGCACCGGCAGCGGGGCGCCGGCGGCCTCGAGGTCGGCGACGACGTCGGCCGGGTAGGCGCCGTGGACCACCGGCTCGAGGAACATCCGGTTCTGCTGGCCGTCGAGCCGGCGGGCGGCGTCGACGTCGGCGGGGTCCTGGCTCGCCGGGTGCATCGGCGTGAAGTTCAGCGTGACGCCGAGGGAGGTCACGCCGGCCTCGCGCAGCCGGGCCGCGGCCAGGCCGTGCCCGAGCAGCAGGTGGTGGGTGGCGCGGGCGCCGGCGACCGGGTCCTGCAGGCCGGGGGCGTGCGCGCCGGACACGTGGCCGAGCAGCGCGCTGCACATCGGCTCGTTGAGCGTCGACCAGTGCCGCACCCGGTCGCCGAGGGCGTCGACGACGACCGACGCGTAGTCGGCGAAGCGCTCGGCGGTGTCCCGGTCGGCCCAGCCGCCGCGGTCCTGCAGCGCCTGGGGCAGGTCCCAGTGGTACAGGGTCAGCCAGGGCGCCACCCCGACGGCGAGCAACTCGTCGACCAGCCGCCGGTAGAAGTCCAGCCCGCGCTGCTCGACCCGGCCGCCGCCCTCGGGCAGCACCCGCGGCCAGGCCACCGAGAACCGGTACGCCGACAGCCCGAGGCCCGACATCAGCGCGACGTCGTCGCGGTAGCGGTGGTAGTGGTCGACGGCGACGTCGCCGGTGTGGCCCTCGAACGTGCGGCCGGGCGTGTGGCTGTAGGTGTCCCAGATCGACGGTCCCCGCCCGTCCTCGGTCACGGCGCCCTCGATCTGGTACGAGGCGGTCGCGGCGCCGAACACGAAGCCGGGCGGGAAGGTCAGGCCGGCGAGGGCGTCCTCGCGGCTGTCGGTGGTGGTCACGGCAGGGGTGCTCCTCAGGGCAGGGGTGAGCGGGGCGAGGTCAGGGGGAGGCGCGGCGGCACGGGGCCGCCGTCGACGGGGAGGACGGTAGGGGCTAGTCGACGCGCAGCTGCGTCACGGGGTCGAAGACGTGCAGGCCGCCCTCGCGGACCCGCAGGTGCACGGTCTCCCCCACCGCCGCGGCCGAGCGCGGCTCGGTGCGGACGACGACGTCGGCGGTGTGCAGGACGTCGCCGTCGTCGGAGGCGCCGAGGGTGGCGTAGAGGTAGGCGTCCGAGCCGAGCTGCTCGACGACGTTGACCACCACGGGCACGCCCTGGCCGGGCCCTCCGTCACCAGGCGCAGCGGTCTCCAGCGCCTCGGGGCGGAAGCCGACGGTGACCTTCCCGGTGCCGGCGGCGGCCCGGTCGAGCAGGTCCCGCGGCACCGGCAGC
This sequence comes from Geodermatophilus sp. SYSU D01045, assembly GCF_054050295.1. Taxonomy (NCBI): domain Bacteria; kingdom Bacillati; phylum Actinomycetota; class Actinomycetes; order Geodermatophilales; family Geodermatophilaceae; genus Geodermatophilus; species Geodermatophilus sp. SYSU D01045. Next base: position 13,417 of record NZ_JBJGZB010000003.1, on the reverse strand, counting down.
ACCGCGCCGGCGAGCCGGACGCCGCCGTCGACCGCGGTGCCGGTGACGACGTTCATCGCCGGCGAGCCGATGAACCCGGCGACGAAGGTGTTGGCCGGGCGGTCGTAGAGGGCGCCGGGGGTGTCGCACTGCTGCAGGACGCCGTCGCGCAGCACCGCCACCCGGTCGCCCATCGTCATCGCCTCGACCTGGTCGTGGGTGACGTAGACGGTGGTGACGGCCAGCCGCCGCTGCAGGGCGGCGATCTGGGTGCGGGTCTGCACGCGGAGCTTGGCGTCGAGGTTGGACAGCGGCTCGTCCATGAGGAACACCTGCGGGTTGCGGACGATCGCCCGGCCCATGGCCACCCGCTGCCGCTGGCCGCCGGACAGCGCCTTGGGCCGCCGGCGCAGGTAGTCCTCGAGGTCGAGGATCTTCGCGGCCTCGGCCACCCGCCGGCCGATCTCGTCCTTCGGGACGCCGGCGATCTTCAGCGCGAAGCCCATGTTCTGCTCGACGGTCATGTGCGGGTAGAGCGCGTAGTTCTGGAAGACCATCGCGATGTCCCGGTCCTTGGGCGGGGCGTCGGTGACGTCGCGCTCGCCGATCCGGATGCTGCCGGCGTCGATCTCCTCCAGGCCGGCGAGCATGCGCAGGGAGGTGGACTTGCCGCAGCCCGAGGGGCCGACGAGGACGAGGAACTCGCCGTCGCCGATCTCCAGGTCCAGGCCGTCGACGGCGGGCCGGTCGGCCTTCGGGTAGATGCGGGTCGCGGAGTCGAAGGTGACGGTGGCCATGGCTCAGGTGCCTTCCGGGGTGCGGGGGACGGGACGGTCGGACGGGCGCCTCATCCCTTCACCGCGCCCTGCATGATGCCGCCGACGATCTGCTTGCCGAGGACGACGAAGACGACGAGCACCGGCAGGGTCCCGACGAGGGTGCCGGCCATGATCACCGCGGTGTCGGGGACGTAGCCGCCGCCGAGTCCGGCCAGCGCGACCTGCACGGTCGGGTTCTCCGTGGTGAGGGCGATGATCGGCCAGAAGAAGTCGTTCCAGGCGGTGAGGAAGGTCAGCATCGCCAGCACCGCCATGGCGGGGCGGGCGACCGGGACGACGACGGACCAGAAGGTCCGCAGCGTCGAGGCGCCGTCGACGCGGGCGGCCTCGAGCAGCTCGTCGGGCAGCGCCTGGGACAGGAACTGCCGCATGAAGAAGACGCCGAACGCGCTGACCAGCGTGGGCAGCACGACCGCCTGCAGGTGGTCGACCCACTGCAGCTGGGCGATGAGGATGAACAGCGGGATGATCGCCAGCTGGGTCGGCACCATCATCGTGCCGACGACCAGCGCGAGCAGCGTCTTGTTGCCGCGGAAGCGCAGCTTGGCGAAGGCGAAGCCGGCCAGCGTGCTGCACAGGACGGTGCCCACGGTGATGCAGCCGGCGACGACCACCGAGTTGACGATCGCCAGGCCGATCGGCGCCTCGTCCATGGCCCGGCCGATGTTCGTGAACAGGTCGGCGTCGGGGAGGAACGGCGGCGGGGTGCCGGCGAGCTCGGCGTTGGTCTTGGACGCCGCGACCGCCGTCCAGTAGAGCGGGAAGACCGACAGCAGCGCGGTGAGCCCGAGCAGCACGTAGGTCACCGGCCCGGCGGAGGTCACCTTCCGGGCGCGCCGGCGGTGCGCGGCGGGGGCGGGGACGGACACGGTCCGCTCCGGCGGGGAGGCCAGGGTGGTCATGAGGGGCTCCTACCGCTCGGCCCGGGCGCGCCGGCGGGCGACCAGCCCGTAGAGGCCGACGACCACGAGGATGATCAGGAACATGGTCCAGGCGGTGGCCGCGGCCTGACCGAGGCGGAAGTTGGTCCAGCCCTGGTCGTACATGAGCAGGCCGAGGGTCTGGTACTGGTTGGAGACCCCGCCGCTGGTCATGCCGTTGCCGCTGAACAGCAGCGGCTCGCCGAACAGCTGCACCGCGCCGATCGTCGAGACCACGATCGTGAAGAGGATCGTCGGCCGCAGCGACGGGACGGTCACGTGGAGGAACTGCTTCCAGCGGCTGGCGCCGTCGATGGTGGCGGCCTCGTACAGGTCGTTCGGGATGGCCTGCATGGCGGCCAGGTAGATCAGCGCGTTGTAGCCGGTCCAGCGCCACGTGACGATCACCGAGATGGCGATCTGGCTGGTCCAGGTGCCGCTCTCCCAGTCGACCCGGTCGAACCCGACCGCCTCCAGGCCGGCGTTGATCAGTCCGTGGTCGTGGCCGAAGAGCTGGGCGAACACCAGCGTGGCCGCGGCGATGCTGGTGGCGTAGGGCATGAGCATCGCGACGCGGAAGAAGGTGCGGCCGCGGAGCCGGTAGTTCAGCAGGTGCGCCAGGCCCAGGGCCATGGCCAGCTGGGGCACGGTCGAGAGGACGCCGATGGTGAGGGTGTTCCTCGCGGCGTTCCAGAAGAACTCGTTCTGCAGCAGCTCGGTGTAGTTCCCCAGGCCGACGAACTCGGCGCCGTCGATGTCGGACAGCCGCACCTCGTGCAGCGAGATCCAGGCGGTGTAGAGGAACGGGTAGAGGCTGAAGGCGGCGAAGAGGACGAAGAACGGGGCGACGTAGGCGTAGCCCCAGCGGTTGCGGGTGAGGCGGGACCGGCGCCGGCCGGCCGCGGGGCGGACGGGCGGGCTCGGTGGCGCCGGTGCGGCGGCCGCCGCGACCCGGGGGTCGTCGCTGGCGATGGTCATGCCGGGCCTTCCGGGGAGGTCTCGGGCGGGGTCCCCGCGAGGGGGTGGAGCCGGCCGGCGCCGGGGCGGGTGGACTCGCCCCGGCGCCGGCCGGGGTCTGTCAGCCCCCGACGATCTGTTCGATCTCGTCGAGAGCGGCCTGGAAGGCGTCGTCAGGACTGGTCCCCTCGGCGACGGTGCTCAGGGCGTTGGTGAACGCCTCCTGGATCTGGGTGTCGTAGGGGCCGATCGGCGTGAACCGCAGCGCCGCCGCCGACTCCCCGAAGATCTGGCCGACCGGCGCCCCGCTGAAGTAGTCGTTCGTCGCGTCGGACACCTGCGGGTCCTCCGCCGCCTGCTGGCTGGACGGGAAGTGCGCCTCCCGGGTGAACATCTTGACCTGCTGCTCGGGGGCGGTCAGCCACTCGACGAGGGCGACGGCCTCCTCCTTGTGCTCGCTGGACTCGGTCACCCCGAGCCACGAGCCGCCCCAGTTGCCGGCGCCGCCGGGCAGCAGCGCGACGTCCCAGGTGCCCGCGGCCTCCTCACCGGCCTGGCCGGTGATGTAGCCGAGCATCCAGGCCGGGCAGGAGATGGTCGCGAACGCGCCGTTGGCGAAGGCGGAGTTCCACTCGTCGCCGAACTGGATGAGGTTGGCCGTCATCTGCTCCGCGGCCGCCACGCTGGCGTTCTGCCACGCCGTGGTGACGCCGTCGCTGGAGTCGGGGATCGGGTTGCCGTCCGCGTCGTTGTACGCGGTCTCGCCCTGGTAGACGGCCGCGGAGAAGACGCTCGCCGGGCTGTCGACGAACGAGCTGCCCTCGGGCTTGGTCGGCGAGGCCTCGTACTGCCGGCCGAGCTCGAGGTAGCCCTCCCAGGTCGACCACAGCGAGGCGAGCTCGGCCCGGTCGGTGGGCAGGCCGGCCTGCTCGAACAGGTCGCGGCGGAAGCACATGGCCTCGGGGCCGGCGTCGGTGCCCAGGCCGATCACGCGGCCGTCGGAGGTGGTGGCCTCCTCGACCTTCCAGTCGTAGAAGTGGCCGAGGACCTCGTCGGCGTCCTCCCCGGCGGCGAAGTCGACGAAGGCGTCGGCGTGGTTCTCCACCACGTCGGCGACGAAGCCGATCTCGATGCCCTGGATGTCGGCGAGGCCCGAGCCCGCGGCCAGGCGGGTCTGCAGCGCCCGGTAGTAGTCGGCCGACCGCTCGACCGACTCCTCCTCGATCCGGATCTCCGGGTGCAGCTCCATGTACTCGTCGTAGAGCCCGGCCTCCTCGAACCCGAACGTGCCGAACAGGCCCAGGTCGAGGGTGATCGTGCCGTCGTCGTCGGAGCCGGAGCCCCCACAGCCGGCGGCCATCAGCGTCGTGACGAGCGCGGCGCCCAGCGCCGCCCTGCGTCTCCGGGGAACGGTCATCGGTCCTCCTGGATCGGTTCCCGAACGGCTGTGTCCGGGCTACGGTGGCGTCCGTGAGAGCGCTCTCACGATCGGTGGGAGCAGAGTGGCGGGGATCACACCACCGTGTCAAGAGAGCGCTCTCACGAGACGCCGCGGACCTGCGCCGTGCACCATGGACGCCCACGACGAGGACGGAGGAGGTCACGTGACGACGGTCGCCGGACGCGGCTCCTCCCCCACGCTCGACGAGGTCGCGCAGCTCGCCGGGGTGTCCCGCGCGACGGTGTCCCGCGTGGTCAACGGCTCGCCGAAGGTGCGCCCGGAGGCCCGGCGCGCCGTCGAGGAGGCCGTCGCGCGGCTGCACTACGTCCCCAACCCCGCGGCCCGCAGCCTGGTCACCCGGCGCACCGACACCATCGCGCTGGTGCTCTCGGAGTCCAACGCCCAGGTCTTCAGCGACCCGTTCTTCGCCCGGATCGTGCGCGAGCTGTCCGGGGCGCTGGCCGACACCGAGATGAACCTGGTGCTGCTGGCCGCCCGGGGCGGGCGCGAGCAGGAGAAGGTCGGCCGGTACGTGCGCCAGGGGCACGTCGACGGCGTCATCCTCGTGTCCCCGCACCGCGACGACACGCTGCCCGGCGTGCTCGCCGAGGCGGGCGTGCCGCTCGTGCTCTCCGGCCGCCCGCCGGACGGCCGCGCGGCCTGCTACGTCGACGCCGACAACGCCGGCGGCGCCCGCACGGCCACCGAGCACCTGCTCGCCACCGGCCGGCGGCGGGTGGCCACCGTGACCGGCCCGCAGGACATGATCGCCGGCCTCGACCGCTATGCCGGCTACCGCGCCGCGCTGGACGCCGCGGGTGTCGGGCTCGACCCCGCGCTCGTCGCCGAGGGCGACTTCACCGAGGCCGGCGGCGCCCGCGCGATGGCCGGGCTGCTCGAGCGGGCACCGGACCTGGACGGCGTGTTCGTCGCCTCCGACCCCATGGCGGTGGGGGCGCTGCGCGCGCTGCGGGAGGCCGGCCGCTCGGTGCCCGGCGACGTCGCGGTCGTCGGGTTCGACGACGCCGCGGTGGCCGCCACCACCGAGCCGCCGCTGACCACGGTCGCCCAACCGCTGGGCGAGATGACGCGCCACATGACCGACCTGCTGCTGCGCCAGGTCGAGGGCGACACCGGGGTGGAGGCGCGGGTCTGCCCGACCCGGCTCGTGCAGCGCGCCTCCGCCTGAGGTCGCGGCGGCGGCCGGGCCCCGGGCCGGCCCCCGCCGCGCGGGGCGGTCCCCCGGTCAGGTCGCCCAGGCGGGGCGGGCCGGATCGACCCGCCACACGACGGCGACCCCGCCGCCGGGGCGCAGCACCACGCCGTCCGGGACGTCCGGACCGTCGGCCCCCAGCCACAGCCGGGCGTCGGGCCGGCCGAGGTCGACCCAGCCCGCGGGGGCGCGCACGACCTCGTGCGCCGGGGCCGCGGCCGGGTCGGCCGCGCGCAGGTAGCTCTGCAGCACCCGGGCGCCGTCGGGGCCGGCGACCTCGTCGTGGTCCAGCCCGGTGCCCGCGCGCAGCACGCCGACGTCGCCGGCGGCCAGCGGGGCGACCCCGCCCCACCGGTGGGTGAGCGAGCCGGCCAGCACCACCGCGACGACGTCGACGGCGCGGTGCGCGTGCACGCCGTAGCCAACCCCGGGCGGCAGCCGGTCGTCGGTGACCCGCAGCAGGGGGCCCAGCGAGCCGTCGCCCGGCTCGAGCAGCGGCGTGCCCGCGATGCCGGTCACCGCGCGGCGTCCCGGCCGGGGAGCGCCGCGGGACCCCCGGGCAGGCCGCCCGCGACCAGCGCGACCAGCAGCGACCACGCCGTCCCCAGGCACAGCCCGCCGACGACGTCGGACGGGTAGTGCACGCCGAGCCACACGCGGGTCAGCCCGACCAGCACCGCGAGCGCGATCCCCGCGGCCACGGCGGCGCGGCGGCCCGGCGCGGCCAGCCGCGGCCAGGCCAGCACCAGCGCGACGGTGACCAGCGTGGCGATGCCGGACGAGTGCCCGCTCGGGTAGCTGAGCCCCTCGTACACCAGGCCGCCGTTCTCGAACGCCGGGCGGGCGCGCCCGACCAGGTCCTTGAGCGCGGTGGTGAGCGGCCCGACCGCGGTGACCGCGACGGCGACCCACAGGACGGTGCGCCACGCGCGGCGGCGGACCAGCCAGACCAGCACGGGCAGGAACACCAGCACGCGGAACCAGGTGACGCCCGGGGTGGTGAGCGTCTCCAGCAGCGCGCTCACCGGCGCCGAGCGGTCGTCCCCGGCGTACAGCTCCCGGCTCACCGCGTCGTCGAGGCGCACCTGCGGGCCGAAGCGGGCGGCCACCCCGGTCCCGAGCAGGGCGAGGACGGCGAGGCCGCCCCCGATCGCGCGGAGCACCCGGCGGCGGGCCCGCGCGGGCGCGGTGGTCGGGGCGGTCACTCCCCCACTCTCCCCGAGGCGACCGGCCGTGACACGCTGACCGCGTGGCCCACCGGGTGATCGACCGCCCACCGTCCGCGGCGACGCTGCGGCGGCTGGAGCGCGCCTCCGGGGCCATCGCCACCCGCGCCGTCGCCCGGATGGACGAGGACCTGCCCTGGTTCCGGACCATGCCGGCCGACCAGCGCTCCTGGGTCATGCTCGTCGCGCAGGCCGGCATCGCCTCGCTGGTCGAGTGGTGCCGATCCCCCGACCGGCCGCCCCGGCTGACCGGCGAGGTGTTCGGCGCCGCGCCGCGCGACCTGGTCCGCGCCGTGCCCCTCAAGCAGACCGTCGACCTGGTCGAGCTGACCGTCCAGGTGATGGACGACCACGTCGAGTCGGTGGCCGAGCCCGGCGACGCCGACGCGCTGCGGATGGCCGTGCTGCTGTTCAGCCGCGAGGTCGCCTTCGCCACCGCGCACGTCTACGCCAGCTTCGCCGAGAACCGCGGCGCCTGGGACGCGCGGCTGGAGGCGCTGGTCGTCGACGCGCTGGTCCGCGGCGAGCGGTCCGAGGAGCTGCCCGGCCGCGCCTCCGCGCTCGGCTGGGACGGCACCGGCCCGGTGGCCGTGCTGGTCGGGGTCGCCCCCGCCGACGGCGACACGCACGCCGACGTCCGCCGCGCCGCCCGCTCGCACCGCTGCGAGGTGCTCGTCGGCGTGCACGCCGAGCACCTGGTCGTGGTGCTGGGCGGCGCCGAGGACCTGCGCTCGGCGGCCGAGCGGGTCGCCGAGGAGTTCGGGCCGGGCCCGGTGGTCCTCGGCCCGGTCGTCGACCGGCTCAGCGCGGCCGGCGGGTCGGCCGCGGCGGCGCTGGCCGGGCTGCGGGCCGCGCGGGCCTGGCCCGGGGCGCCGCGGCCGGTGCCCGCCGACGCGCTGCTGCCCGAGCGGGCCCTCGACGGCGACCCGCTGGCCCGCGCGGCGCTCACCGAGCGGGTGGTGTTGCCGCTGCGCACCGCCGGCGGCGACCTGCTGGAGACGGTGCGCGCGGTGCTGGCCGGCGGCGGCAACCTGGAGGCCAGCGCGCGGGCCCTGTTCGTCCACCCGAACACCGTCCGGTACCGGCTCAAGCGGGCCGCCGAGGTGACCGGGCAGGTGGCCACCGACCCGCGCGGCGCCTGGACCCTGCAGGTCGCGCTGGCCCTGGCCGACCTGGGCGGCGAGCGCTCCCTCTGGCACTAGCGGGACCCGGGGCCGCAAGGGGTCCTGCAGTGTTGTCCACCACGGATCGCGGTGGCGACGGCCCGTCCGCGCCTTCCCGTTGTGGGAACCCTCCAAACGGCAGTGGTGACCTTTCGTTCCGGACGAGCGCGCGGGGAACCGTGACCAATGAGACGGTGAGGGGGTGCTGGCCGTCCTCGCGCCCGGGCAGGGTGCGCAGAAGCCCGGGATGCTCACCCCCTGGTTGGAGCTCCCCGGCGCCGAGTCCTTCTTCCGCTGGGCCGGGGCGATCGCCGACGCCGACCTGCTGACCCTGGGCACCACCGGCGACGCCGAGGCGATCCGCGACACCGCGGTCACCCAGCCGCTGGTCGTCGCGATGAGCCTGTTCGTGGCCCGCGAGCTCGGTGGCCTGCCCGGCCCGGTCGCGCACACGCCGCAGACCGGCCGCGACGTCGTCATCGCCGGGCACAGCGTCGGCGAGCTCACCGCCGCCGCGCTGGCCGGCGTGCTGTCGGTCGAGGCGGCGATCGCGCTGACCGCCGTCCGCGGCCGCGCGATGGCCCGCGCCTGCGGCCTCACCCCCACCGGCATGTCCGCCGTCCTCGGCGCGGACCCCGACGAGCTGGAGAAGGCGCTCGAGCGGCACGGGCTGGTCGCGGCCAACCTCAACGGCGGCGGCCAGGTCGTCGTCGCCGGGCCGCTCGACGGGCTGGCCGCGCTCAAGGCCGAGCCGCCGGCGAAGGCGCGGGTGATGCCGCTGTCGGTGGCGGGCGCGTTCCACACCTCCTACATGGGCCCGGCCCGCGAGGAGCTCGAGGGCCTGGTCGACGGCCTGCGCCCGGCCGACCCGAGCCGGCTGCTGCTGTCCAACGCCGACGGCGCCGCGGTCGACTCCGGCACCGAGGTGCTGTCCCGCCTGGTCAGCCAGGTCACCAGCCCCGTGCGCTTCGACGCGTGCCTGGCCACCCTGCGCGAGCTCGGCGTCACCGCGGCGATCGAGCTGCCGCCGGCCGGCGCGCTGGCGGGCCTGGCCAAGCGCGAGTGGAAGGGCGCCACCTCCAACGGGGACGCGGTCGAGGTGCTGGCGCTGGCCGGCCCCGGCGACCTCGACCGCGCCCGCGCCCTCATCGACGCCGCCCGCGGCCGGCCCGAGGCCGAGCACCAGCCCGACTGGCGGGTCGTCGTCTCCCCCGTCCGCGGCACGGTCAGCCCCGCCGACGTCCCCGAGGGCACCCACCTGCCCGCCGGCACCCCGCTCGGCTGCGTGCGCAGCCGCCGCGAGGAGGTCCGGGTCTCGGCCGGGTACGACGGCGTCCTCGCCGAGTGGCTCGTCCAGGACGGCGACCTCGTCGACGCCGGCGACCCGCTCGCCCGTCTCTACCCGGAGGTCCCCGCGTGAGCATCCGACTGCCGAAGGGCGCCCCCGGGGCGCGCATCCTGGGCCTCGGCGGCTACCGGCCGCGCCGGCGCGTCACCAACGACGAGCTCGCCCAGGTGATGGACACCAACGACGAGTGGATCCAGACCCGCGTCGGCATCGCCGAGCGCCGCTGGGCCTCGGAGGACGAGACCCTGCAGGAGATGGCCGTCGCCGCCGGCGGCAAGGCCCTGGCCGCCAGCGGCCTGGCGCCCGACGAGGTCGACCTGGTGATCCTGGCCAGCGCCAGCCTCAAGGAGCCGATCCCCGGCATCGGCCCGCAGGTGGCCCACCGCCTGGGCATCCCCCGCCCGGGCGCGTTCGACCTCAACGCCGGGTGCGCCGGCTTCTGCTACGCGCTGGAGGTGGCCTCGGCGGCCATCCGCGCGGGCTCGGCGCGCAACGCGCTGGTGGTCGGCGTCGAGCGGCTCACCGACGTCGTCGACAAGACCGACCGCTCGACCGCGGTGATCTTCGCCGACGGCGCGGGCGCGGCCGTGGTCGGCGCCTCCGACGAGCCGGGCATCGGCCCGGTGGCCTGGGGCAGCGACGGCGACCAGTTCTCCGCGATCGAGATCGTCGCCGGCTCCAGGGGCATCTCGATGGCCGGCCAGGCGGTGTACCGGTGGGCCACCACCCGGCTCACCGACACGCTCATCCAGGCGATGGAGGCCGCCGGCGTCGGGCCCGAGGACATCGACGTGTTCGCCCCGCACCAGGCCAACCTGCGCATCGTCGAGTCGATGACCCGGCGGCTCGGGTTCAGCAAGGAAACCGTCGTCGCCCGCGACATCGTCCAGGCCGGCAACACCTCCGCGGCGTCGATCCCGCTGGCGCTGACCGCGCTGATGGAGTCCGGCGAGGCGAAGAGCGGCGACCTCGCGCTCGTCCTCGGCTACGGCGCCGGCCTGACCTTCGCCGGCCAGGTGCTCGTCCTGCCCTGAGCGGCACCCCAGACCCCCGGGACGCCCGGGCCCGACGGCGGGCAGCGCCCGCCCCCACCGAGAGAGAGGACTCCCGCGTGAGCGAGGACATCCAGGCAGGTCTGGCCGAGATCCTGGAGGAGGTCGCCGGGGTCGCCCCCGCCGACGCCACCCCGGAGAAGTCGTTCACCGAGGACCTCGACGTCGACTCCCTGTCGATGGTCGAGATCGCCACCGCCGTCGAGGACAAGTTCGGCGTGGCCATCCCCGACGACGAGCTGGGCAACATCAAGACCGTCGGTGACGCCATCAGCTACATCCAGAAGAACCAGGGCTGAGCCGGATCCCCGGCCGCCCGCGCCCGCACGCCCCCAGGAGAGGACCCGTCATGAGCACGCACGACGACGTCGTCGTCACCGGCCTCGGAGCCACCACGCCGCTCGGTGGCGACGTCGCCAGCACCTGGGACGCGCTGCTGGCCGGACGGTCGGGGGTCCGCCGCCTCGACGACGACTGGGTGAAGGAGTTCCCCGCCCAGCTCGCCGCGACCCTGGCCGCCGACCCCATCCAGCAGCTGGACCGGGTCCGCGCGCGCCGGCTGGACCGCAGCCAGCAGGTCGCGGTCATCGCCGCCGAGCAGGCGTGGGCCGACTCCGGCGCCGCCGACGCCGGGGCCGCGCCCGAGCGCGTCGCCGTCGTCTTCGGCACCGGGATCGGCGGCGCGCTGACCCTGCTCGGCCAGGACGACGTCCTGGAGGAGAAGGGCCCCAAGCGGGTCTCCCCCTTCACCATCCCGATGCTCATGCCCAACGGCCCGGCCGCGGCCGTCGGGCTGGCCGTCGGCGCCCGCGGCGGCGTGCACGCCCCGGTCAGCGCCTGCGCCTCCGGCGCCGAGGCGATCCGCTGGGGCCTGGACCTGCTGCGCTTCGACCGCGCCGACGTCGTCCTGGTCGGCGGCGCCGAGGCCGTCGTCCACCCGCTGCCCATGGCCGGCTTCGCCGCCATGCGGGCGATGAGCACCCGCAACGACGAGCCCGAGCGCGCCTCGCGGCCGTTCGACAAGGGCCGCGACGGGTTCGTGCTCGGCGAGGGCGCGGCCGCGCTGGTCCTCGAGCGCGCGGGCTCGGCGAAGGCCCGCGGCGCCCGGGTGCACGCCCGGCTGGCCGGTGCCGGCGCCACCGCCGACGGCTACGACCTCGTCGCCCCGCACCCCGAGGGCGAGGGCGCCGCCCGCGCGATCGGCGCCGCCCTGCGCGACGCCGGCATCGACCCCGCCGACGTCGGCCACGTCAACGCGCACGCCACCTCGACACCGGTCGGCGACACCGCCGAGGCCGCCGCCATCCGCAGCGCCGTCGGCGACCACCCGCTGGTCACCGCGACCAAGAGCCAGACCGGCCACCTGCTCGGCGCCGCCGGCGCCCTGGAGTCGGTGTTCACCGTCCTCGCGCTGCGCGAGCAGGTCGTCCCCGCGACGGCGAACCTCGACGACCCCGACGACGACGCCGCCGTGCAGGCCCTCGACATCGTCCGCCGCGAGCCGCGCCAGGCGTCCCTGACCGCCGCGGTCAACGACTCCTTCGGCTTCGGCGGCCACAACATCGCGCTCGTCTTCACGACCGCCTAGCCCCTCCCCGCCCGGCCTCCGGGCCGGCCCCGCCGACTGGCCCGCCCTGGAGGTCCGGTGACCACCGTCCACGCCGTCCCGACGCTGCCCACCCCCGACCCGCGCGACCCCGAGGACCGCCTCTCCCGCTTCTTCGACGCCGGGTCGGTGGCCCTGCTCGCCCCCCGCGACACCTCGGGCGTCCTGGCCGCGCGCGGGACGGTGGCCGGCAGCCCCGCCGTCGCCTTCTGCACCGACGCCACGGTGATGGGCGGCGCGATGGGCGTCGAGGGCTGCCGGCACATCGTCGACGCCATCGACACCGCACTGCGCGAGCGCGTGCCGGTGGTCGGCATCTGGCACTCCGGCGGCGCCCGCCTGGCCGAGGGCGTGACCGCGCTGCACGCCGTCGGCGAGGTGTTCGCCGCGATGGTGCGCGCCTCGGGCCGGGTGCCGCAGATCTCGGTCGTCCTCGGCCCCGCCGCCGGCGGCGCCGCGTACGGTCCGGCGCTCACCGACCTGGTGATCATGGGTCCGGCCGGGCGGGTGTTCGTCACCGGTCCCGACGTCGTCCGCTCGGTCACCGGTGAGGACGTCGACATGGAGCGCCTCGGCGGCCCGGACACCCACGGCCGGCGCAGCGGCGTCGTGCACGTGGTCACCGAGTCCGAGGCGGCGGCGCTGGAGACCGGCCGGCAGGCGGTGGACCTGTTCGCCGCGCAGGGCTCCTTCGCGCCGGCGGCAGACGCCCCCGACGTCGACCTGCGCTCCCTGCTGCCCGAGCAGCCGCAGCGGGCCTACGACGTCAAGCCGCTCGTTGCTGCCGTGCTCGACGGGCCGGGGCTGGAGCTGCACCCGCGCTGGGCGCCGAACATCGTCACCACGCTGGGCCGGCTCAACGGGCGGACGGTCGGCGTGATCGCCAACAACCCGCTGCGCCTGGGCGGCTGCCTGGACTCGGCGTCGGCGGAGAAGGCCGCCCGCTTCGTGCGGATGTGCGACGCCTTCGGGGTGCCGCTGGTGGTGCTGGTCGACGTCCCCGGCTACCTGCCCGGCGTGGGCCAGGAGTGGGACGGCGTGGTGCGGCGGGGCGCGAAGCTGCTGCACGCCTTCGCCGAGGCGGTCGTGCCGCGGGTGACGCTGGTGACCCGCAAGTCCTACGGCGGGGCCTACATCGCGATGAACTCGCGCTCGCTGGGCGCCACCGCCGTGTTCGCCTGGCCCGGCGCCGAGGTCGCGGTCATGGGCGCCAAGGCCGCCGTCGGCATCCTGCACCGCAAGAAGCTGGCCGCGGTCCCACCGGCCGAGCGGGAGGCGCTGCACGCGCAGCTGGCCGCCGAGCACGAGCGGATCGCCGGCGGGGTGAACCGGGCGCTGGAGATCGGCGTCGTCGACGAGGTGGTGGAGCCCTCCCGCACCCGGCGGCGGCTGGTGGAGGCCCTCGCCTCCGCCCCGGCCGGCCGCGGGGCGCACGGCAACATCCCGCTCTGAGGCCGTACGCACCGAGGGGGGGGGGGGGGGGGGGGGGGGGGGGGGGGGGGGGGGGGGGGGGGGGGGGGGGGGGGGGCGGGGGGCGGCGGGGCGGGGGGGGGGGGGGGGGGGCGGGGGGGCGCCGGGGCCCCCCCCCCCCCGACCCGGGGGTCGTCGCTGGCGATGGTCATGCCGGGCCTTCCGGGGAGGTCTCGGGCGGGGTCCCCGCGAGGGGGTGGAGC